>JALOCB010000004.1 GCA_023227985.1 Candidatus Omnitrophota bacterium
CACGCGGAGGAAATCTTCCCCCGCGCCCCTTTCGGCGTGGGGGGACGACGCCCCTCTAAATGAAAAAGCCCCGAACAATGTTCGAGGCTAAAAAAATGCCGAGGGAGGGAATCGAACCCCCCACGCCGGCCTTTTCAGGGCCGCGCTCTACCAATGAGCTACCTCGGCGATAAAAATTCAGGAATTAACTCGTGTTATATAATAACATAAAACGCCTAAAAAGCAAACCAGAATATTCGCCTCTTACCTGACCGGCTCTACCGCTGGAGATGTTTTTGCTTCTTCCAGTATCTTGATCAGCATATCCTGGGCCAGGTTTATATTAGGCATATGCAGCTTATTGCGGCTGGAGACCCTGATCCGTGTAGTAGCCGCGGTCAACTTGCTGAATCTTACCCAGACCTTTGAACCGGAAACTTCGACTTCAATATTCCCGCCGCCGTAGTTATCCTGCTTGATCGTGCCTTTTATCCTGCACACCCTTATAGCCGCGTCCCAGAGTTGGTCATATGCGGTATCCGTATCCCCTTGGATAGTATCCTTGCCGGCCGCGTACATACCGACCCCACCCGCAGCCACACCCAGCAATAAAGTCTCCACGCATCCCGCGGCGCTTACCGACAGAACAACCAGAACCAGCCCTGTTAACCACTTACTCTTCATTTAAGCTCCTTTTTTGAAAATACCTTCATGAAACAAAAGGTTGCTAATATTATTATGATGCCCCAGGTAACACCAAATAACAGCCAACCGCCCGCGTTCATACCTTACTTTCTGCCTGGCGCTTTTTCTTTTTCCAAGCGATCTTTATCAAAACCGCTAAAACCGCGATAATTAAAAAGATCCCGATCCTAACAGCTAAAACAAACGGCCGGTCAACCGCATTTACTTTCTGCATGGATATGATCGGGATCCATTCCTGCCATAACCAAGCCCCCAGTATCGCCAATAAAAATAACGGAGTAATGTACTTGATGATAAACTTGTATATCCTGGGGATATTCAGGTCCGCCCCCTTATGTATTTCGTCCCAGGCCTTATCCATGCCAAAGACCCAGACAAAAAGCACTGTTTCTATGGCGGCGCATAATACCAGGAAGAATGTCCCGCCCCAGAAATCCAGTTCATCCACCACCCCGTTCTTCAGAAAAAATATTGCCGGCTGGCAGAGGATGAATGTGACCACGCCGAATATCACCACAGCCTTCTTCCGGCTTATATTGAATTCATCTTCCAGGAATGTAACTGCCGGCTGGGCCAGAGACACGGCGGAAGTGATCCCGGCCAGGAATAATAAAAAGAACCAGATAAAACCGAATATCGCGGGCCAAGGCAGTTTATTCAAAACAAGCGGCATTGTCACAAACCCCAGGTTGAACACCCCGGACCTGGCTATAGACTGGATATCCCCCGGGCCGAAGAAAACAAAAGCCGCGGGAATAATAATACTGCCGCCCAGAATAACCTCGGCTATTTCATTAGTGCTGGCCGCGGTCAACCCGGATAATACCACATCGTCGCCTTTCGACAGATAACTGGCGTACGTAAGTATAACACCTATGCCTACGCTTAAGGTGAAGAATATCTGCCCTGCAGCCTCCAGCCAGACCTTGGCCGAGAATAGCGCCGAGAAATCGGGGTTCCACATAAATCCCAGGCCGTTATAGATATTCCAATCCGGCTTTGCCGGATCAGGCGCGCCCAGAGTAAAGACCCGCAGCAACAAAACCACGCCGCAGATGAACAAAAGCGGCATTGCCCATTTGCAGAACCGTTCTATCCCGCCTTTGATCCCGTTATAAATGACCCATATGTTCAGGGCAAAAGTAATGACAAAGAACAGATACGCCGGGCCCAGGCCGTTAAAATATTGGTTATGCTCGATCCCCTGAAAACCCCTTAAGAAACTCTGCATCCCGGCCTGATCTGCCAACCCGCTGTATCTGCCGGTCAAGGAAAAAACGCTGTAAGCCAGGGTCCAGGATTCAATGAAGGCGTAATAGGTGAATATCACCAGCGGTCCGAATATACCGATCACGCCGAAATATTTAATGAACCTGTTTTTTTGCAGAAGATTATGGAATATTCCCGGGGCAGTGCCGTGGCCGAACCCGCCGCCGAATCTGCCCAGCGTCCATTCGATCCATATCAACGGAATGCCCAAAAGGAACAAAGCTACCAGATACGGGATCATGAACGCGCCGCCGCCGTTGGAAGCGGCCTTGGCAGGGAATCGCAGAAAATTACCCAGGCCTATGGCAGAGCCGGCTACAGCCATAATTATACCTAAACGCGAACCCCAGTTTTCCCTTTTCTGCGCCATCTCCCCTCTTAACTGTCTCGCTTCATTATATATACCAACTTCTGTTTTTTCAAGCACTTAATAAACCAGCCCTGAATCTACGGTCATACCAAACAACACCCGGAACAGTTTCGCTATAGTGACCAGCCCTTTCTGGTCCCCTACCCTAACAAGACCCGCAAATCTTGCTTATAGATAGTCAACGGGGTTGTGCGGCGTGTTTTGAGCGGCACATAAGGAAATCAAGCGATGACGCGAGAAATATGCCGCCAACCCCTTAATTTTTATAAAGGCACTCCTATATCCGCGACCACAATCTTTCCGCAATAACGCGGCCCGGCGCCAATGGTCATCCCGCGCTTCATGGCCGCAAAAGTAATGGTCTTATCCGCCTTAACGCATGAACCGAGGACTTTCCCGGTTGTCGCGTCCAGGCCGGAAGGGATATCAACGGAAAGGATGTAAGCCTTGGAAAAATTTATCAGATCGATCAACTCTTTGTATATGCCCCGCGCTTCACCGGACAACCCCACGCCCAACAACGCGTCAATAACCGATCCGTAATCAAAAAACCCGCGCTTTATTAAACGCAGGTCCCTGGCGCCGACTTCGACAACCTTCTGTTTCAGCCTTATGAGTATATCCAGATTGGTTCTTGCCTGGCCGGCAACATCGTCGATCTTCCCGGCCAGGAATACCGTTGGCTTTATCCCAAGCGATAGAAGATGCCTGACAGCGACGAACCCGTCACCGCCGTTATTCCCCTTACCGCAGACAACCGCGATCTTCCCTTTAGAAAATTTACCCGCCTCAACCGCTACCGCCCTGCCGGCATTCTCCATCAGGGTCAAAGTGGATATGCCCAGATCCATCTGCGCCCTGCGGTCTATCTCTTTAGACTGCCTGGCAGTAAGCAACCGTTGCCCGGATTTGTTCACGCTCATTTCTTTAAAGTATCCGCGGATCCTTCTTCCACCCTCTTAAGCTCCACATCAACCTTTTTTGCCTTTAGCGATTTGTCCAAAGCCCCGAATAATTTAGCCGAGAACGATTCCCTGGCAAATGTGCTTGGGGAGCTAACCTCGATCTTTGTCCTGCCTGAAGATGCCGATGTTAAGAACAACCCCACAGGGGTAGTATCGGTAGAAGTGACATAAACAGCGATAAAACTCCTGTTTTTATCCTTGGCGTACACATACGCTTTCATATCTTCCAATATAGACATCACCTTTTTATAACAAACAGGGTGATCATAGGCGAATTCTTTTGCCACAGCCTTGGGCCTGCCTTCCTCGAGCACCTTAGTGGAAGTGCCGGCAAACCCTCTCCAGACTTCTTTAGGGCTGGCGCATCCGCTAAAAATAAATACCCCGAAAAACATTACCAGCGCAAATCTTTTCATTTAAGACTCCTCAAATTTGAGTTGTGACAACAACAAGAATTTTACTCCGGGTCCGCCAACGGACGAGGAGTCCATCATTACTCCCCGATCAATTTCCATATCTTATCCAGTTTAGCTCTGGTTTCTTCTTCGCCCCTTTGGGCGAATTCAGCCGAACGATGCAATTCCAGCCAATGCAGGCCGGCAGTATCCGGATGCAGGACAAGATCGGCGAATTGCGCCTCTTTCAAAGCCACCTCTGACTGCATTATCTCGAAACTGCTGAAGATTATATCCAGGATATTGTTCTTCAGCTTTTCCTTCAGGAAATTCTTCAGATTGAACCAATCTTTCGGGATAACGCCTTCCGGGCTGGCCACCTTTGATTTCAATTGTTCATACTGCCTCAGAATATCTTCCCGCGAAGGGGTAACATTAACAGCAATGATCTTCTTGACCCCCATCTCAAAAAGCGGCTCGGTAGGCAACGGGTTGATCACGCCTCCGTCAAAGAGCATTTCTTCCTTCATCTTAAAAGGAGCGAAGACCCCGGGCATAGAGCAACTGGCCATAAGTGCGTCCACAAGAGACCCTTTGTCAAAAACCCGCGGCTCTTTCCTTTTCACGTCGCTGGCGATTATCTTCAACGGGACCCGGACATCATAGAACGTCTTGCCCCCCAGATGCCGTTTCAGGAAATTATATAATTTATTCCCCTTGATGAACCCCAACAGAGGGAAGGTGAAATCCAGCAGGCTCCAGATATATTTTGGCTCCCGGAATTCCCGGGTTATTTCCAGGATCTCCCCGCTGGACTTTCCGATAGCCCAAAGGCTGGCGATGACCGCGCCCATACTTGCCCCGGAGATCACATCAATAGGGATCTTTTCATCCTCGATAACTTTAAATACGCCGATATGACAGAAGCCGTAAGCGACTCCCACGCCCAAAGCCAGGCCTACCAGGCAGTCGCCTTCCTGCCTGGAAATACGGCGGATCACCTTGGAATACTCAAAATCCGGCTTTTCCAATACCAGCCTGCCGGAAACACGACACTCTATTTTGGGGAGGCTGGCGAAGATATCATGCCCCAGCAGAACGGATTTTTCGTCGCAGACGCTCTTCGACGGGCTGTTCCGGTTAATGATCACTTTTATCTTTTCCGCCGGGAAGTAAAAATCCGCCTGCAGGCGTTTTATCAGTTTTGCGCTGCTTTTCAGGTCAGGGGCCCTCGGGCTGGTCAGGATATGGATTATATCCGCCTGGTTCAATACCGCCAAAACCCCTTTTTCCCTTGAACAAGGCAAATCCAGGATAACATAATGGTAATCATTGACCAGAAGACTCAATATATCTATAACAGCCCCGGCGTTAAGCTCTTTTTGCTTATCATAGGCCAGATAAACCAGGTCGATACCGAACTTGTCCTTTAATATGTAATCCTTTATGTCTCTCGGGCGGGCCGACCTGCCGGATAAATTAAAAACGCGGTAATCAGGAGGGGTCTTTAAAAGCCTGGGCATGCGATGGCACTTGTCCTGCGGACAGATATCCACTATTACCACGGACTTATGCGCCTCCCTGGCAATGCTGAACGCGAGGTTAGAAGCATAGATGGTCTTTCCGGCATGAGGATACGAGCTTAGCGCGGCGATAATAGTGCTTTCGAAGATCTTTTTCTGGTGCAGGTCCTTGCGTTTGAGCCTGCGGGAAAGGGTCTTGCTAAGGTCGATCCCAAGACGGGGTATCCTTTTCATAAACCCTTCAAAATCTTTTCTGGAAATGGTCAACAACAGGCAATCGTTCAAAGCCCGGGCAGTGACCGAATGCGCCTCCGCCGTCAATACGGATATTATGCCGAAATATTTGCCCCGGTGCAGGTATTCCAGTACCGTCTGTTTGCCATAATGGTCCTGCGAAGAGATGACCACCCGGCCGCGGATGATAAAATAAAGATACCCGGCGGCAGAGCCCTCCTTATAAATGACCTGGCCTTTCTTGAATTCAACTACCCCGGACTTCATCCGGATGACCCTGCGCTCCTGGCGGCTAAGCCCGGAAAAAAGAGGCAGCTCTTTTATCACATAATCAAGATTAACCCTTTTCATCATCCAGCCTTCCTGAGGCGCAAACCTGCGCAAAACTTTTCGCGCTTTCACGAACCGAGCGTTGCTGGTCCCGGTAATCCACGGCGATCAACCCGAAACGCGGAGCAAATCCTTTATCCCATTCAAAGTTATCCATCAACGCCCAGTAGATATACCCTCTGACCTGAACACCCGCGCTGATCGCCCGGGAAACGCTGGTCAAATGTTCCCGTATATATTCCCATCGCAAAGTATCGTCCTCGGTACAAATGCCGTTCTCTAAGATAAATACCGGGAGTTTATGCCTGCGTAAAGATAAAAGGAGATAGAACAATCCACGAGGATATATCTCCCACCCCAATGAATTCTTTTTGAGACTGTCGTGCCCCCGGTCACAGACACTGCTTAGCAGATCATCCACGGTCCAGGCCCGGGTATCCACCAGCTGCCTGGTGTAATAATTAATCCCTATGAAATCAAGCGATCTGCAGCGGATCAGTTTATTGATGAAACAATGATTAAAGAAATAATTCCTCAGATGAGCCCCCAATCTGTCCCGTATACTCCTGCTGCAGGGAACAAACGCGATCATATTATGGGCTATACTAACCATGGGAGAAGTAAGGCCATTCTTGAGGTAAAGCTTGTGGATCAACCGAAATGCGCGGATATGGCTTTCAGCGAGGTTGGTTTTGACCTTCCGGGCCTTGGCATAGGATCTCTCCTGGGGGGGCCAGTCGCCTTTGATGTAGGAAAAATAGGTATAAACCATCGGCTCGTTTATGGTAACCCAGAATCTCACCTCTGAAGCCAGACGGGCGACTACATATTCAACGTAATGCAGGAAGTATTCAACGGCTTTCTTATTCTCCCAGCCGCCCAGGCGCAGAAACCATATAGGATTGGTAAAATGATGCAAGGTGACTATCGGCTCTATATTGCGCTTTTTTAAAGCACAGATCACCTGGCGGTAATGTTCTAACGCCTCCTCGCTGAATTCCCCCTCGGCAGGCTGGATCCGGCTCCATTCAATGGAAAAACGATGGCAGTTGTGATTCAGGCTTTCAGCCAGATCGAAATCCTGTTCATAATACTGATAATGCCGGCAAGCGTCTCCGGAAAGGCCTTTCCCTCCGCCAGCCTCTTCCCATTGCCACCAGTCGCAGTTCTTGTTACCGCCTTCAACCTGGTGAGCCGAGGTAGCCGCGCCCCAGAAAAAATCTTTTGGGAATTCGATCATAGGTTTTATTATAACACGGGCCAAAAAAAATCCCAACATTTCTGTTGGGATTGTTTTAAAATAAGCCGATAAAGGCATTGCTGCCTTATCTGTAGCGGTAACCCAGCCACCATATTAACCGCCCGCCAAAAACAGCGGGGATAACTTAGGTCTGTGGCTTTGCCCCCGGAGCGGAAGAAACGGATCGCGCCGCTCCAGGAGTCCCGACGATATGTTCAACCATCGCCTCGATCGGGACGCCCCCCGGTTTCCCAGGGTTTGCCTTTATCGGCATATTAAATATAACATAGAACTGCCGGTTTTTCAAGCCCCCGAGGGTTTTTATTCGCCGCCCTGAGCATCACTTTCCGCTGAAGCCTTGTCCATATACTGGCTCAGTACGCTCCAGGTCTTAGGGCCGACCTTTCCGTCTACCGTAAGACTGTTAGCGGCCTGAAATTCTTCGATGGCTTTTTTGCTCTTCGGACCGAGTTTTCCGTCTATAGAACCGCCGTAATAACCTGCGCTCCTGAGCGCGGACTGGATCTCTTTAGCCGCCGGCTTGTATGGCCCGGACGGGGGCAAAGATCCCATTTTGGCTTCAGTAGTAGATATCACCGAAGCTACGGGCTGCGCCTCTTGGAAGGCGTCCGCGGAAGAATCTGTTACTGCGATGGTCTCGGTTTTAAGCCTGTTCAGGTCCTCGGGAGACATCGGTTGCTGTAATTCTTCAAGGGTAGGCTCATTTTTAGAGCAACCGCCAAGCGAAATACCCAGGGCTAAAACTAAAATAATAAATCCGTATTTTCTCATCTTTTCTTTATTCCCCCTTTCTGATAATTCATTTTAATGCCTGTCTTGAAAAAATCAAGGTAAAATATTACGCGGCCGGGCCGGCCAGCCTCTGCCTGACCAGTTCGCTGACCAGTTTACCGTCAGCGCTACCCGCGATCCTGGCAAGGACTTCTTTCATCACCCTGCCCATATCCTTTATCCCTGACGCCCCTAAAGACGCCGCTGTTTCCTCGACGATCTTCTTTACCGCCTCAGCGGAAAGCTCCTCAGGCAAATAGGCCTTTAATATATCCAGTTCTTTTTTTTCTTTCTCCGCCAGTTCGGGGCGGCCTCCGGAGGTAAATTGTTCAATGGAATCCTGGTGCTGTTTGATCATTTTTTTCACCACTGCCAGCGATTCCGCATCCTCCAGCTTGTCCTTCTTCTTTTCCAGCGCCGCATAGCTTATCTGGGCGCGCAGAAAACTCAAGGTTGAAACAGCCAAAGCATTCTTGTTCTTCAACGCATTCTTATAATCGATCATTAACTTTTCTTCAAGCATAGTCATCTCCTTGAGCACGGGCTCAACACCGACTTTTCCGATAAAGTCGGGTGTAAAATACCTCGTACTTAACACCAACCTTTCCAATCAGGTTGGGTGTAAATACCTTTGACTCAACACCGACTTTTCCGATAAAGTCGGGTGTAAAATACCTCGTACTTAACACCAACCTTTTCAATCAGGCTGGGTGTAAAATACCTTTGACTTAACACCAACCTTTTCCCGCAAAGGCGGGATACTGGCGTAACCATTTACGCCAGGTGCCAATTAGGCCGGGTGTATATTAGAATAACACCAGCTCGCGGAAGGCCCTCAGCCTTTTTTCCAGGTCATTGAGCCGTAACCTCGCGGTCTTTTCCACCCCAAACCCTTCCACATTGAATGAGGCGGCGATCGTCCCGTATCCCAGGGCCCGTTTAATGCTCATACGATCAAGCTTCTTCCTGGTCGAAAGGTAGCCGATGAACCCGCCGGCAAAGGTATCTCCCGCGCCGGTAGGATCGATCACTTTATCCACAGGATAAGCCGGCAGGCAGAAAACAGAACTGCCGCCGCAAAAAATCACCCCGTGCTCCCCCTTTTTTATCAGAACCATCTTAGGCCCGAGCTTTTCCAGACAGCGCCCCGCTTTTATCAGGTTACTCTCCCCGGTCAGATCCCGGGCTTCCTGATCATTAGCCACATAGATATCCACGCGCTTAAACAGCTTTAAAAGGGCCTGTTTCTTGTTATGTATCCAAAAATTCATGCTGTCCAAACCGATCAGCCGGCTATCAGGCATATAATCCAAGAGCCTGGACTGGATATCCGGATCCACATTGGCCAGGAAAATATTTTTTATCTTGCTCTGCCTCGGCTCGATCCTTGGGGAAAAACCCAGAAGCACCCCTAACTGCGTATCTTTGGTCAAGGCACAATTCAGGTCGCCTTCATACTCCCCCTCCCATTTAAAGGTCTTGCCGCTTGAACGGATCAGCGAATCCAGGATCACGCCTTTTCTTCTCAAGAATTCGATATGCCTGGCAGGGAAATCTTTTCCGACTATAGCCGACAAATGCACGTCGGTAAAAAGCCTGGCGGACATTGAAAAATGCACCGCCGAACCACCGAGCATATGTTTGCGCAGGCCATGCGGGGTTTTGACCGTATCCAGAGCCACTGTTCCTAAAACCAGAATGCTCATTATCTTCTCCTAAACAGATCAATGAATGAATAAAAAAACCGCCAGAGAGACCGCGATACAGTAATAGCCGAAATAATGAAACCCGGCTTTATCCATAACCTTCTTCAATAACGCCAAAGCCAATAGCCCGGATAGAAAACTGACCGTAAAACCGATAGCCATAACCAACAGGTTCCCTTTTAAGACGGACCCGATATCCTTTGCCTCTAAGATCCCTGCTCCTAAGATCACCGGCAATCCTACTATGAATGAAAGAACAAAGCTGGCGGACCGATCCAGCTTGCGGAATAACAGCGTGGATATGGTCACCCCTGAACGCGAGATCCCGGGGATGATCGCGATAGCCTGGGTAAAGCCCAGCACGGTCGCGTCTTTAAGATTGATCTCTTTTCTCTTTCCATCCATTGCTTTCTTGGTAAATAAAAGCAACAGCCCGGTGGCGAACCAGGCCAAGGCAACCGCCCGGGGGCTGGAAAACAAACCTTCAAAAAACTCTTTCCCTAATAAACCCGCCGCCCCGGTAATGAACGTCGCCAGCAAGATCAATAATATCAATCTGGCATTACTGAACGCCTTCAAGATCTCCCGAAAAAAGAAAACCAATATCGCCAGCAATGTGCCTATGTGCAGGATCACGGATAAAGCCACTTCTTGCCCGCTCAAACCTAAAAGCCGCTGGCAGATCACCAGATGCCCGGAGCTGCTTACCGGCAAGAACTCGGTCAACCCCTGAATCAAACCTAAAATAATGAATTTAAAGACCATCTCTCGGATAATAGGATTTTATATCTGGCTCATTGCTATTTCTACCAGGCCGGGATCCCAGCCATGGCCGACCAATTCAGCCTCTATCTGGCGAAGCTCCATCCCTTGTTCTTTCTTGCGGGAAATAAACACCGCTAAAACAGTAAGATTGTACCTCTGGTTGGCGTTCAAAGCCAGTCTTATTTCTTGGGCTTTTTCCGGGCGGTTAAGCAGGTAAGCAATTACCGCAAATCCCAGCGGGATAAGCATCAGCGTTAAAGATCCCCAAAATAGATACCCCGGGCTTTTCCCCAATATATACGCGGCGGCGGCCCAGAATACGTCAAAAAGGTAATGCGCGACGATCAGGGGAATAAGCCCGTATTTGATAAAAATAAACCCGAGAAATAACCCGATCAGGGTAACCTCTATTCCCCTGAACCATACGGGGAATATCGCGTATTGCGTGTGGCCAAACCCCCAGATCGCCGCGCTCACGCATACGGCGATCAGGGTGCTGCGCAGGTATTTCCTGAGCCAGGTTATTCCGAAGAGCCGAAAGACTATCTCTTCGGTAAAGCTGGCGGTCAGGCCGATCGCCAACGCGCTCAAAAAGGGTATATACGCCGAAGAAAACTGGGTTAATTTCAGCCATTGCTTCCAGACCCCGAAATACTTCTGCCCTATGAAGAATAAACCGGCCTGCAAACCGATCATTATCAGGAATATCAGATAACCCAAGGCGATATTCCCCGCCATGCCCCTGCCCCAAAAAGTAGACCGTATAAAATAAAAAAACGTGTTCCCCTGGCGCAAGCCCGGCGCGTCCTGATGCAAGGACTCCCCCGCCATCCCCGGAATGATAAAGATCACGCTTATGAACAGGACATTCATCAAAGAACGCAGGAAATATATGCCCAGGTATGAAGACAAAGATACGCTGGTAGAGTAATTGCTGAACACGGCCTGGAGATTATTGAAGGCCGCAGCGATATTTACTGCTGCCAGAAAAAACGCCAGATAAATAAACCATTTTCTGGAAGTGGCTATCACTATGCCCGAAAGCCTGGTGATAGTATGGATTATTGCCATAACCACCAAAGCGATGAACATAATATAAGAAAAATTAAAAACGTATTCGCCCACCGCCAGTTGCCGGTCAAGATAACGGTAAAATTTCTCCGGGATATCCAGTATATTGCGATAGAACGACCTTACCTCATCGCCCGAAACAACAGCCCCGATAATTACTTTTGCCCCGCCCTCATTCTGGCCCCAGGGCAGATAAACGCCCTTCTTCTCCCAGGAAAAGCTGTAATCAACGCGATTATCCAGCTTCTTCGCTTTTTCCTCGTTAAAGTCATAATCCCGGGGATTAAGCCCGCAATTCGTCTTAAGGAAATCTTCGGCTATCGCCCTGGCGTTCTCTTTGCCGTTATCCGGCCTTGATTCTATATCATCGATTCTGTGCTCAAAAAAGAAGACATCCCCGCTTTTCGGGCTGATCTCCAGGGTATATTCTTCTTTTTGCAATTGCCGGAAGAACCTTACCCGCCAAAAGAACAATTCGCCGCCGTGTTCCCTGAGGAATTTCTCCTCGTTTTCCGGGCCGACGGTCTTCTGCAAATAAGTATCCGCCCAGTCATTGGCCAGGAATATCACGGACCTAAGATAACCCCGGCAAACCACGCCTTTGCCGTTCAAATATTTTTCCGCCCTGGCCAGGGCTTGCTTCTTATCGATCGACAGGTCAACGAATGAAAATTCCGGGTAAGCGCACTTTAGCCACACCGCCAGGCCCAAGGCCGCGATTACCGAGAACAAGGCCCACTCTTTGAAGGAGATCTTCATATTTTTATTTGCGGGACGCCAGGAATCTATCCAGGTCCTCCGGCAGGTCCGCCTGAAGCCGTAAGCATTTGCCCGTTACCGGGTGTGTAAAATCCAGGGAAAACGCGTGCAGGCACAGCCGCTTATGTCTCAATGCGTAATCCTTGCGAAAAGCGAACTTGGTTTCGCCGACGATAGGATGCCCTATTCCTTTAAAATGTATGCGTATCTGATTTGTCCTTCCGGTTTCCGGGCTGACCTTGACCACGCTGAAATCCCCGCGTCTTTCCAGCACCTCGAACCTGGTAACCGCCTGTTTGCCTTCAATCGGAACGCGGATATTTCCGCCGGGCTGGTTTATTCTTTTCTGGACAAAGGCGATATAGGTCTTTTTTACTTTATGCCGGCGAAAAAGGTCCATAATCTGGTCCTGGATCGGCCGGGATTTGGCGTAGATTATCAAGCCGGATGTTTCGCGGTCCAGGCGATGGCAGGGATAAAACCGGTTTTTTCCGGAGGCCTGGCTCTCTTCATTCAATATGCTGGTCAGCGTGCGGGATTCGTTCTTGGGGGTAGGTACGGTAAGAAGCCCGGCAGGTTTATCCAGAATGATCAACCAATCATCTTCATATACAACCGGGATATTCATTAATTAACGTGTATAAAACCTAGATTATCTCAAGCATCTTGTCGATAGCATGCCTGGCGCGCTTGCGGATATCATCACAGACGCGCACCTCCATCTGCATGTTCTGCAGGGCCCAGAGTATCTTCTCCTGGGTGGTGCGTTTCATATTCGGGCAGACCGCTCTTTCCGAAGCCGGATAAAATTCCTTATCCGGGTTATCCTGCTTCAGCCGGTAAACCACCCCGACCTCTGTACCGACAATAAACTCTTTTGCGTCGTTTTCCGCGGCAAACTTTCCCATCTGGCTTGTGGATAACACGGCATCGGCCATGGCTACCGCTTCAGGCAGGCATTCCGGATGCACCAGGACCTTGGCCTGGGGATGGAATTTCTTTTCTCTCTTTATGTCTTCCGGGAGTATCTTTACATGCGTGGGGCAAAACCCATTCCAGGTTATCAGTTTTCTGCCGGTTTTCTTGGCCACAAAATCACCCAGGTATTTATCCGGGACGAAGATTATCTCTTCTTTGTCTTTAAAGGCGTTGACCACTGCTACGGCATTGGTCGAAGTACAACAGACATCCAGCTCCGCTTTTACCTCGGCGGATGTATTCACATAACCGACCACTACGGCTTTAGGATGGTGCTTTTTGAGCTTCTTCAGGTCCTCAGCGGTCATCATATTAGCCATAGGACAGCCGGCAAGGACATCCGGAACAATGACTTTTTTGTCCGGGCAGAGTATCGAAGAGGTTTCCGCCATAAAATGCACCCCGCACAACACGATCACCTTAGCCGGGCTCTTAGCGGCAATACGGGCCAACTCCAACGAATCCCCGCGGAAATCCGCCACCTCCTGCACCTCCGGAAGCTGATAATTATGCGCCAGGATCACCGCATTATGCTTTTTCTTTAATTCAGCGATAGCCTTGCTGAAATCGGCTTTGAATTTTTTTTCTGTCATCTTGATCTAATCCTTTTGCTTATGATTATACCGTATCATTACCACGGCCGCAATCCCCTTATTAAGACAAGGGCATTTTATCAAAAATATATTCCCGCATCAACAGCACATAACCTATCCCGCCCGATCCTTTTATCTTCAAAGGGATCTTGCGCTGATCGGCGCTGATCCATATTTCAAACCGGCTGGGTGAGCTCTGAAAATGATAGGATTTGAATGTGCCTGCGGGAACAGTCACATCTTCCATGCCGGTGAACTGTATTTCAAAACTCTGAGTGGGCAGGTTAGCCTTGAATGTCCAACCCTGCTCCAATTTAGCCATTCGCCTTACGCAATATGGCAATAATATGGCGTTCTGAATCGGGCCGTTTCGCTGGATCTCAGTCTGCTGCGGTTTATTCTTGCCGACGAATTTAGTTATGACCAGATGATATTTTTGCTGGTCATAATCCTCGATGATCTGTTCCTTTTTAGGCCAGGATAAAATATCCCGGACTACCTTCAAAGGCAGGTACGTATCCGGGTCTCCGTAGATCATCTCCTGGTCGACAAAATGAAAAAGCTCGGTTTTAAAGCTGATCTGATTTACGGTTTTGCCGTTAAGCTCTACCTTTGCCAAGTGATGGAATTCCGCCTTGCCCAGCCGGACATTGCCCATTTTAACGTCATAAATGATCTTCTCGCCGACGCGTTCGGGGAATTCCTGCTTTTTTGTTTCCGTTTTTTTCACCGGCGCTGCCCCTGCGGGGCCATGCCGGACTGCCTTCTCCAGCACCAGTATGATCAGGACCGCAAACAGGGCTATTAAAAGTAATACAGTGTATTTACGCATCATTAATTGCGGCATATCCGGGTCATTTCCCGAGTATCCTTAAAAGATTAAGCCCGGTCTTAGGATCGATCCCTTTGGTCGCCTTAAGTCCCTTAAGCTCAAAAACAACCGCCTCGATCACCAGGAAGATGCGAGAATCCTTGCGCACGCATCCGGTAAGGGACTTCGCCTTCTTGCCAATTGAACTGTGGATATGTATTTGCGGGCCCGCGGCATTGGTATAAACCGTGCCGATGCCCATAGCCTCCCAACCATCTTTGAAATTCACCCAGTTGGGCTGCGGTGGGATAACCGGTTTTTTCGGCCCGGTGACCAGGTTGCCTTTTTTGAGCGCACCCAGAAAAACGAATACGCAGGTCTTGACCTTCTCACGGCGGCAGAATCTTTCGACTTCCTTAAGCATTACATCATCATCGCTGAATTTCAAAAGGAATATTCTGCCCAACTTGCCCTTGGTATATTCCATCAAATCCTCCGCTATCTCAGATGCACGATGTCCCCGGCCATGAATTTCTCCACTATCCCGGAATCCCTGCGCACCAAAAGCCCTCCGTCCGAATCAATATCCAAGGCCTGGCCTTCCAGATGTTCTTTACGACAGGCCAGTTTTATCCTGCGGCCAAGGGTAATATTATACCCGCGCCATTTATCCAATATTGTCGCGCTGCCTTTTTTGGCAAAGATACCGTAGTTCTCCTCGACCCTGCGCAGGATCTCTTTTAAAAGCTCCTGCCGGTTGACCTCTTCTTTCTTCTCTTCTTTCAATGAAACGGCCCCCGGGACCAATTCTTCCCGGCTGTTATTCACGTTCAGGCCGAAACCGATTATCACAAAATTAGCCGCATCGATCTCGCCTTTAAGCTCGGTCAATATCCCGCCTAATTTCTTTCCGTTGGCCAGGATATCATTCGGCCATTTTATCTGTGTTGTAACCCCGGCATACTCTTTTATCCCTTCACAGATACTTACCGCGGTCATTAAGGTAAGCACGGGTATCTGGCTGGACGGTATATCCGGCCTTAATATAAATGTGCAATAGATGCCTTTGTATCTCGTGGATACCCAACTGCGGCCCAGCCTGCCTCTGCCTTTGGTCTGATATTCCGCGATAACCGCGGTGCCTTCGGCAACGCCCTGGCTGCATAATTCCATTGCCGCGTCCATTGTAGAAGGCAAATGGTCGTAATAATGGATCTTGCGGCCGATAAATTTTGTTCCCAGGCCTTCGGCTATTTCCGCGGGATACAATCTGTCCGGGCAGGATAAGATACGGTACCCCAAATGCGGGATCGCGACTATATCATAACCGTCATCCCTCAGTTCCTGGATGTGTTTCCACAAAGCCTGCCGGGTCACTCCCAGGTGCCGGCTTATATCTTCCCCGGAAATATATTCGGTTTTTTTTCGTAAAAGCCCGAGTATCTTATCCTGCATATGGCCTCAAAGATTATCCTGTTGTCAGCTGTTTATTCAACCGGAGGGCAAGAAAGATCTAAAAATGCAGTTCCATGGCATGCGTGGGACAAACCTTTACGCAGAGCTCGCAGGCAATGCATTTCTTCTCATGGAAGAGTATTTTACGGGTCTGGGGATCGACCACCAGCGCCTGGGCCGGACAAATAGGCACGCATAAACCGCAATCCGTGCATTTAGCGGTATTACGGATAATATCCTCTCCCAAAGGCTGCATCTTTACTCCGGATGAATTCAGGTATTCCAGGCCTTTCTTGAAATCATCGGACTGTCCGATCAATTCCAGGACCATCAACCCTTCTTCCTGTGGAGTAACGTAAGCCTTAAGGATATTAAATTTGAGGTTATAATCCTTCACTAACTTGTAAACTATCGGCTGGTCAACCAGGCGATGCGGGAAATGAAGGACTATTCGTTTTGTGGTCATACGGCGACTACCTCTTTTACCTCCGGGACCTCTTGTTTTAGTATGCGTTCTATGCCCATTTTCAGGGTCATCTGGCTCATCGGACAACAGCCGCATGCCCCGGTCAACCTTACCTTGACTATGCCTTCAGGCGTAACTTCTACCAGATCGACATTGCCGCCTTCAACAGCCAGCATCTCTCTTACTTTATCCAAAGCCTTCTCTACTTTTACTTTCATTTAAGCTCCTTAATGACCCGAGGCAACCGGATGTCGGCTGTCCGGATAGTTTTTACTCTATCGGTCTTTCTTTCAGCGGTTTAAAGGTATACCCGGAATCCTTGCCGGGTAAAGGGCTTACTGCCTCACTGAGCAGAAAATCCCCTTTTTTGATCCAGGCCTTTAATTCTTCGGCAATCTCTTTAGCCTTGGAATAACTGGAAAGAGCTCCAGTAGGAACATCCTTGCCCTCAATGCTGATCTTGCCGGATTTCAGCTTTTTATAACTTACCTCGCCCAAAGAACCCGGAACCAACTGGGGATAGGCTTGGGAATAATCCACTATCTGGGTATAGATATCCTCATCCTTTATCGCGGCATAAGCTGCGATCTCTTCGTTCAATATAGGTATAGGCACTCCTATACCCACGGTCAGGGTCGCGCCATAGCCCAGCATGCTCGTCCCTCTTAGCCATTCGGCCTTCATTTGTTTCAGGTCGCCGATGACCGCAATAGTCCCCGCCCCTGCGGTCGGCGTGCCGTTATTCTTACGCTGAACGCCAGGATTGTGCTGGGTCCCGTGCCAGGCGATATACCCCACTCCGCCGCCCAGGAATATCCTGGTGCCCACGCCTATGGTCTTATAACACGGGTCTTTCAATAAAGGCGAAAGCTGGCCGGACGAGGAATAATTGGCATTGCCCATATTCGGCTTTAACGCGCCCATATAGGTGTAGATCATTTTATCCGAAAGATTTACCGCCACATTATAATTCTGGTAACAATTGCGTATATTAAAAAGCACTGCCTCATTAAGGTCCTTGAGGTTGATCCAGGTCTCCAGCTTCCTGCGCGGATAACAATCAGTTCCGTAGGCAGACGCCTCCAGCCGCAGGTCTTTTCCCTCCAGCAATTCCTGAAGCACATGTCCGCCGCCGTATTTGAACTCGCCGGGATATACCTTGTTGCGGGGATCATCATCCGGCAAAGCAGCCGCCCCCAGATAAACATCCGCTGCGGCGAACCCGGTATAAGCCGGCACGTCATTGAGCTTGCAGACGCCGGCGCCCAGCTTTATCCTGGGTTTTGAGTGGCCTATATTAAAATAAGCTCCGGAAGAACACATCGGCCCGAAAGTGCCGGTAGTAACCACGTCCACTTCCTGGCTGGCCTTCTTAAGCCCTTTTTTATCCACCAGATCTATGATCTCTTCGGCGGTAACCACCACTACTTCGCCGGTCTTGATCTTCTGGTTTATTTCAGCAATAGTCTTCATTTATCTTGCGCCTCCTATAAACCTTTAATTAACCAATATTATACCAAATTAATGGCTTTTAAACAAATAAAAACAAAAAAGGCAGGGCGTTCGCTCAGCCCTGCCTTTTCCGTTAGGAATAAACAGTTTTATCTATTTAAACAACGAGTTAGAGATGATGAACGCCGAGAAAACGATCGACACCATAGACATCAGCTTGATCAGGATGTTCAAAGACGGCCCGGAGGTATCTTTGAACGGGTCGCCCACGGTATCCCCTACTACGCCGGCTTTATGGGCCTGAGAGCCTTTTCCGCCGTGGTGGCCTTCCTCTATATATTTCTTGGCATTGTCCCAGGCGCCGCCGGAATTAGCCATCATTATCGCCAACACGAAACCGGTGACCGTGGCTCCGCACAAAAGCCCGGCAACCGCGTTAACCCCTGCCAATAACCCCACGATGATCGGGGCAGTGATAGCCAATAAAGACGGCAGGATCATTTCCTGCTGCGCGGCAGCGGTGGCGATATCCACACACCGGGCATAATCCGGCTTGGCTTTGCCTTCCATCAAACCGACTATCTCCTTGAACTGCCGGCGGACCTCTACGACTATTTTCCCGGCTGCCCTGCCTACCGCGCGCATTGTCATCGAACAAAAAAGGAACGGCATCATTGCGCCGACGAACAACCCAATCAACACATTGGGGTTCATCAGGCTAAGATCCAGGTTGAAGTCGATGCCTCTTTGCTGCACGGTCATAATAACCTGGTCCCGATATGCGGCGATCAAAGCCAAAGCGGTCAAAGCAGCTGAGCCGATGGCAAACCCTTTGCCTGTGGCGGCTGTGGTATTTCCTAATGAATCCAGGGCATCGGTCCTTTTCCTTACTTCAGGAGGAAGATGCGACATCTCGGCGTTACCGCCGGCATTATCCGCGACCGGGCCATAGGCGTCAGTGGCTAAGGTGATCCCCAGCGTGGACAGCATGCCTACAGCCGAGATCGCTATGCCGTAAAGGCCGATGTTGAAATCCTGCGCGCCGCCTGATAAAAAGAAACTAGCCATTATAGCAATACAAACCACTAATACCGGTATAGCTGTAGACATCATACCCACCGCCAAACCGCTGATTATTACAGTAGCCGGCCCGGTTAGCGCTGAATCGGCGATAGTTTGGGTCGGTTTAAAACCGCTGGATGTATAGTATTCAGTGACCAAGCCGATGATCACCCCGGCGATCAAGCCGGAAAGAACCGACCAGTAAACCCCTATATGCTCCGCCCCCAAAATATGCCTGATCAGGAAATAAGAGATTATTGCCACGATCAAAGAGCTGGTGAACACGCCTTTCCTCAAAGCGGCCAACAACACTGACTGACTGGCGTTTTCCTTGCTCTGGACGAAGAAAGTCCCGATTATCGAAGCGATAACCCCTACTGCCGCCATAACCAGGGGCACGGTGACCCCGGCAAGGCCCAATCCCGCGGCAACGCCTAAAGCTGAAGTGGCGACTATGGAACCGACATAAGATTCGTAAAGATCGGCGCCCATACCGGCAACGTCGCCGACATTATCGCCGACATTATCCGCTATAACCGCGGGATTTCTCGGGTCATCTTCCGGTATGCCTGCTTCCACCTTGCCTACCAGATCGGCTCCGACGTCAGCCGCCTTGGTGAAGATACCGCCGCCAACGCGGGCAAAAAGCGCCTGAGAGCTTGCGCCCATGCCGAAACAAAGCATTGTAGAGGTGATCGCGGCGATCTTATCCATTCCAATAACAACCGGGTGGGCCGTATAATACCAATCAAGAAAATAATACCAGATACTCAAATCCAACAGCCCCAAACCTACCACGGTCATTCCCATTACCGCGCCGCTGGAAAACGCGCAACGCAGGCCGGCGTTCAGGCTCTTTGTTGCAGCGGCAGCTGTGCGGTTTGAAGCCTTAGTGGCTATGGTCATGCCGATAAAACCGGAAAGCCCGGAAAAGAACCCGCCGGTCAAAAAAGCGAACGGGACGAACATAACCAGGTACTTCATATACGCCAAGGCAAGCAGTATGAAAAAAACTACAAAAAAGAACACGGCTACGCCTATGTATTGCCTCTTCAGATAGGCCTGCGCGCCTATCCGGACCGCCAAGGCGATCTCTTTCATTTTATCCGTGCCTTCATCCATCCTCAATAAAGATACCGCCAAATAGAAAGCAAATCCCAGAGCTAGAATCGAACCCACAGGGGCAAGCAACAACAGATCAAAATGCATACTTTCCTCCATTAGTTAATGAAATTTGAGCCTCTAAATTAACACAAAACGTTATATTAGTCAATGGAATTTAAGGATAGGTTATATTATAAGAAAAGATGCTGAAGTGGACTGGATGTATCCGGAACTACGCTTGGGCTTCTTTTTGCTTCTGCTTCTCTTCGAGTATCTTCGCGGCTACCTCAGCAGGGACTTGCGCGTATTTATCGAATTCCATGGAGGCATTGGCCCTGCCGCTGGAAAGCGAACGGAACCCGGTGGCATAACCGAACATCTCGGAAAGCGGGGCTTCCGCGTCAACGACCTTCTGATTGCCTTTCATCTCCATCCCCAGCACCTTTCCTCTGCGGGAACAGATATAGCTGATCACGCCGTTGACGTATTCCTCAGGGGTAGTGACCTCCAAAGACATTGACGGTTCAAGCAGCACAGGGCTGGCTTTCATGAACACCTTCTTAAAACAAGCTATTGCCGCCAGTTTAAAAGCCAGTTCCGAGGAATCCACGTCGTGGAACGAACCATCCAGGAGGTTGATCTTTATATCCACAACAGGATACCCCGCGTAAACACCGTTTTTCATCGCCTCAACAACGCCCTTTTCTATTGCAGGGAAGAACGAGCGGGGAATAGCCCCGCCTTTTATGCTGTTGATGAATTCAAACCCTTTGCCCGGCTCATTGGGGGATATCTCAAAAACCACATGGCCGTATTGGCCGCGCCCGCCGGATTGCTTTATATGCTTATACTCATCCTTAGCGATGGCCTGGATAGTTTCGCGGTAAGCCACCTTGGGTTTTCCTACTACCGCGTCCACTCCAAACTCGTTCTTCAGCCGGTCAACGATGATCTCCAGGTGCAATTCGCCCATACCGGTAAGCACTGTCTCTTGGGTCTCCTGATCGGATTGCACGATAAATGTCGGGTCTTCTTCAGTAAGCTTGGCCAGACCTTTACCAAGCTTATCCTGGTCAGCCCTGCTTTTCGGCACGATACTTAAAGAAACCACAGGCACCGGGAACTGGATCGTCTCTAACAAAACCGGGCTGTCCATATCGCTGAGCGTATCCCCGGTCACGGTATTTCCCAGGCCGATCACCGCCACGATATCTCCGGCAAAGGCATGCTCTTTTGGTTCGCGCTGATTCGCGTGCATCTGCAGGATGCGGCCGATCCTTTCTCTTTTGTTCTTGGTCACATTCAAGACATAAGTGCTGTTGTCCAACCTTCCCGAATAAACCCGCACATAAACCAGTTTACCCATATGCGGGTCGGTCTGGACCTTGAAAGCCAGACCGCAAAAAGGCTCATTGCTGTCAGGTTTACGCTCTATCGAGTTTTCCGTATTATCAGGGCTGGTCGCCTTGACCGCAGGGACATCCAGCGGAGACGGCAGGAACATATTTACCGCATCCAGAAGCTTTTGCACTCCCTTATTCTTAAAAGACGCCCCGCAAAGCACCGGAACAAGTTTATTCGCCACAGTCCCCTTACGGATAACTCTTACCAGTTCTTCTGTAGTCACGGAATCCGGCGATTCCAGGTACTTTTTCATCAACTCATCGTCGAAAGCCACTGCCCTCTCCAGCAGGATATGCCGGTATTTAGCGGCGCTTTCCTTATATCCCTCGGGGATATCTTCGATCTTATATTCCTTGCCCATTGTTTCATCGTCGTAAATATAGGACTTCATTTCGATCAAGTCGATCACCCCGCGGAATTTATCCTCGGCGCCCAAAGGTATCTCCAAGGCTGCCGCGTTAGCTCCCAATATTTTTTCGATCCCGGTCAATACAGCGAAAAAATCCGCTCCGGTGCGGTCCATCTTATTCACAAAGGCGATCTTGGCTACATTGTATTTATTCGACTGTCTCCAGACTGTTTCCGACTGCGGCTCAACCCCGCCTACAGCGCAAAAAAGCGCAACCGCGCCGTCAAGCACGCGCAAACTGCGCTCCACCTCAACAGTAAAATCCACATGGCCCGGTGTATCAATGATATTGATCCGACAGTCTTTCCAGAAACAGGTAGTGGCTGCCGAAGTAATGGTGATCCCTCTTTCCTGCTCCTGCTTCATCCAGTCCATCTGGGCCTTGCCGTCATGAACCTCGCCGATCTTATATGATTTCCCGGTGTAATACAGTATACGCTCTGTGGTGGTGGTTTTCCCGGCGTCGATATGCGCCATAATCCCGATATTCCTTACTTTCTGCAGTTCTATTTCCGGGGCAATGAATACTTTAGGCTTTGCTTCTACGGCCTCGGCGGGCGCTTCTTCCAAAACAGGCTCGGCCGCAGGGTCCGGGATATCCGGCGCGGCTTCCGGAACAGATTCCGGAATAACAGGAATCTCTCCTGCCGGTTGAACTAACGGCTTCTCATCTTCTGCGGGAGCGATTGGTTGAGGTTCAGGCACAGATTCCGCAAGGACTTGGGGGATCTCCGTCCTTACTTCTTCAACTTTAACCGGGGACGGAACGGACTGGCGCTGGACCTGGGCGTATAAATCCTTGATCATCGCTTCTTTTCTTTCCAGCGCCTTGTCTTTTTCCCCTAATTCCTCTTCCAACTTGCTGTATTCTTCATTAAGACTGTTAAAATCTTTCTTGGAGATCCATTCGCTTTCCTCCAGGTCTTTCCTCATCTTCCGCACGGTACGAGAAAGCTCCTTGGCTTCATCGGCCTTAGCCTCCAGGTCTTTCAACAGACGGGCTATCTGATGGCGCATCTTCTCCATCTCTTCGGCCTTGGCCTTGTTCTCATCTTCAAGCTTGCTGTACCTCTCAGCGGCTGCCCGCAAATCCCGGTTCAGATCCACGTTCTTGGAATATTCCAACACCAGTTCTTTTTCTTTCTGAAAAAGCACGTCCTTGTTCTCTATCGCCTCTCTTTTTATTTTATTGGCATCCTCTTCATTGCGATCAAACCATTCTTTGCGCTTGAGCAGCTCTTCCTTAAACCCTGCCTCGGATTTCCTGGCGGCATCCAGGTTTTTCTGCAACTCAACGCGATCGGCATTTATTTTTTCCAATTCAGCGCTAAGACCGGCAGCCTGTTCCTGCAGTTTGGTTATCCGCGGATCCTGAACCGGGGCCTTTTTCTTGTTTTTATCATCAGCTGCCGGGATAGTCATAAAATACCATCCCAGGCCGATAACTATAAAAAGAGCCAATATCCCGATCAACATGTAAGTCATAATGCTTCTCCGGACTTATATATAGGAATAGAAAATACTTTCTTTAAATATACTACATTAACCGTTTACTTTCAAGGGGTTAGCGCAGGATATCTGAAAACGCTTTCCTCCCCCAAACAACAAGGCCGGATCTCCCAACCTATTGACGCGCAATCAGTTGTAAGACCCGGCCTTGATAATGGGCTGGCTATTATAACCCCTGCATAACCTTAATTACTTTCTCGTTTACCTTGTTTTGCTGGAGATAAGTAACATCTTCCGGGGTAAGGCTGAATTTGGAATTGCTCAGCCTGATGCGATCAATAATCACATCCTCATGAATATCCTGTTGAGTCAGGTCCACGATCTGCTGCAAGCTCATCTGGTTGGGATTTAACGCTGCCTGGGCCTGCTGCTGGGATTGAACGGACTGCTGCTGGGCCGGCTGCTTTTGTATCTGGCTGCCCACCAATGCCCCGCCTAAAGCCCCCAGCGCTCCTCCGATCAACGCGCCTTCGCCCCGGCCTTTGCCCCTGTCTCGGCCCTGGTTCCCAATGATCATCCCGGCGCCGGCGCCGACCAAGCCCCCGATAACCGCGCCTTCGCCTGCCCGGTTAGGCGAATTCTGACACCCGATAATGGAAAAAACCATTGCCGCCGATAAAAAAACAACTGTGATCTTTTTCATTGCTTCCTCCTTAATATTGATCAAAAACTGGCCGTTAAAGTCTTTTCCTCAAGCCCGGCTATTTCTTGCTGAAGCGCCGCGGGAAGGCCAAGTATATTCACATCCATAAACCCACGCACGATTATCGACTGCGCCTCCACAGCGCTGAAACCCCGGGAACACAGGTATTCTATTTCATCTTTACTGATCTTGCCGATAGCCGCTTCATGCGAAAGCTCCACGTCCCGATAATCGGTTTCCATCTCCGGTATCGCGTGGATATGGCCTTTCTCCGAAAGGATCAGGCCGCGGCATTCCAGGTGGCCTTTGACATTAGGAGTCTCGGCTTTCACGTGGCCGCGGGATATGACATTCCCTCCCAGGCTTACCGCCCTGACGATCATCTCGCTTTGCGTATTTTTCCCGCGCATTATAGCCCTGGACCCTATATCATGCAGGCATCCGGGATGAGAAAGTATCAACGAATTGAAACTTGCCCGTGAATTATCCCCGGAAAGCACGGCAGTCGGATACATAACGATTTCCTTGACCGGCTTAAGGCAGATATAATTGGATACGTAAACAGAATCCTCTTCAAGCAAAGCGATCCCCACGGGCTTTACGGAAACATCCTCCCGCCAGGAATGGATCATAGTGAAATTAAGATAAGCGCCTTTTTTAAGAAAGAACTCGGATAATCCCAGGTGGAACCCCTCTTTAGCGGAATCAGCCGCGGAACAGCCGGTGATCAAATATACCTTTGCGCCCTCTTCCACTACCACTACATTATGCACCTTTTGCTTAAACCCCTGAGATTTCAAAAAAAGACAGGCCTGAATGGGCATCTGCACAACTGCGCCTTTTTTGATCCGGATAAAATACCCGCCTTCTGTGTCTTTAGGATACTCGCGCCCCAGCCGGTCGAATGCCTGGCCTAAATACTCCCGGGCCTGAGGCTCCTTTTCCAGGGCCTCTCTAATATCCAATATATCCACGTCCTTGGTAAGGCTACGGGAGAACATCACCCTGCCGTCTTTCTGAAGAAAACTGGCGGAACGGGTATCTTCCGAGGCATCCAATCCGGATGAGGCAAGCGCCTCATTCTCCCCCGGTTCAATATGTTTAGCTAACTCTTCCCTGGACATGCAAACACTCCTTGCATTTTTCGTATCCGAATTTCCTTATGCTCACGAACATCTCCTTGGGATTGCCAACGCACCATAGCCTGCCGTCGATCATTACGCAGCCGTTCTGGGCCTTGACATAATCCAGGATATAACCGGTATGGGTGATCATCAAAGCCGATTTGCCCGGGCGGGAAAGATACTCGTTCAAGGCATTCCCCATAATAGATATGTTTTCCAGATCCACCCCTGACTCCGGCTCATCCAAAAGCAAAAGGTCGGGATCCTGCAATACTATCTGAAAAAGTTCCGAACGTTTCATCTCTCCTCCGGAAAAACCCATATTTATATCCCGGGGCAGATGATCGGACAAAGAAAGCCTTTCGGCTAATTCATTGACCGCCTTTTCGTCTTTCGATAAGAACCCGGCTATCTGAGAAAGCTTAACCCCGGTGATGCTCGGCGGATGCTGGTACATTATCCCCAAGCCGAGCTTGACCCGCTCTTCTATGGAAAGGCCGTTTATTTTCTTGCCCTTAAAGACTATATCGCCTTTTTTGACAGCGTACCCGGAAAAACCCATAACCGTCTTTAAAAGCGTGCTTTTACCGCTGCCATTGGGCCCAAAAAGCACAGCCGGCCGGTCTTTCTTGATGGAAAAATTAATACCCTCAAGTATCGGCTTGCCCGCCACCTCGACTGAAAGATCTATCACTTCCAACATCTCTATACGCCCTCTTTGGTTAATTCCGGATATTCTAACACAAAAGGGATTTATAGGCAATAAACCCTTTGTATTACACCCTGCGGCGGTATCCGACAATAATGGCTGCCGCGGAGATCGCCATCAACAGCAGGCTGATCCATTGAGACACACTGATCCCGGATAAAATAAAATTAGCGTCGTAATAACGCAGGCTCTCGATTATAAACCTGGTAAAAGAATAAAACAGTATAAAAACCCAGAATAAGAAACCGGGGAAATTCCTGCGTTGTTCAAGCCGCCATAAAAAAAAGAAGATAACCAAACAGGCTGCGGATAAATAAAGCTGCGTGGGCAGGACAGGCAAAGAACACCGGGCATTCCCGGATATTAATCCGTCTGCCACCTGTTGAGAGAAAGCAGGAGGGTCGCCCAAAGCCGGGTAACTCACGCCGAAACGCGGGGATATCTTGCCGTAGCAGCACCCGTTCAGAAAACAGCCGATCCTGCCGATAGCAATACCCAATGCCAGCGGTGCGGCGAAAATATCCAGGACCTTCATAATCGATAGCTTGTTCTTAATGAGAAAAAATACCGCAACAATAAAAGCGCAGATCAACCCGCCGTAAAACACCAGGCCGCCTTCCCAGAGCTTGACCATCTCCAGCGGATTGGCCATATAATAATTCCAGTTCATTACCACGAACATTATTCTCGCCCCCAATATAGACGAGATGGCGATATACAGGCTTAAGTCCATTATCTTATTCTTGTCTATGCCCTGCTTATGGCCGCGCACAGCAGCCAGAAGCGTCCCGCAGACAAAGGCCAAAGCCAGCAGAGCCCCGTAAGAATAAATATTGAACCCGCCTAATTTGAACAATACCCTGAACATAACCTATAACCCCAGTGTCTTTTTTATCGTTTCTTTGTCAAATCCGATAATGATCTTTCCGTCAATATCAATTACCGGCACGCCCATTTGCCCGGACTTGGAGACCATCTCATCGGCCTTTTGTTCATCAGCTCCGACGTCATAACTTTCATAAGGTATTTTATTCTCGTTCAGGAATTGTTTCGCGCGCACGCAGTAAGGGCAGGTAGCTGTGCTGTAAACCAGGACTTTCTTGGCCATTTTCGCCTCCCTGTTCATTTCAAATGACGCGGGGTAAGGTCGACCGCCTCTTCGACCTCCATTACTATCATATACTGCGGCTTGGGGAACGCCGCCTCCGGATGCCGGCCGGCGCTTTTTTCTTCCCGGAGATCCCGGATTATCCGCTGGCTTATCTTTACCGCCACCTTTTCCTCCCAAAGCCTGGTAATATTCTCCGGGAGCTGGTTTATTTTGACCACCCTGGCTTTTCCTTTAAGGCAATATCCCTGGAAGGAATGCTCATCAGCGGCAGTGATGTTCATCCGGGGATTCTTCTTCAGGTTGACGAAAGTATGCTTTAAGTAAAGATCCAAAAGATATACCCTGCCGGATTTATCCAGCTTGACTATGCTCTTGCAGGAGCTATTGACCCCGCCATTGTGATCAATGGTCGAAACGATCACAAAACTCTGTTTCTTAAAGAAATCGACTACTTCCTCGGAAAGGGCGCGCATATCTTTTATTTCACTTCCAGCCGTTGCGAATTCTGCCAAAGGCCGTGGATGTTGCAATACGAAGAAACCAGGATCGTTCCCGGTTTATCGCTTAAAAAACTAAAGGCGAATTCCGGCCGGGAATAAACAGTGGAGGCATTCGGCCCCTGGGCGGATTCACCATGGCTGCAGGCCTCGAACCTGGCTATCTGGACCGGGAACTTTTCCCCGTCCGCGAGAAAATACGCCTCGATCCAGCGGATATGATGCTCTGTGGTGTTAGGATGCGGGATCTCTTTGCCTACGCTGAGTTTTACCTGCACTGCTTCGCCTTTTTTAGCTTCTGTCGCAGCCTCAATGACCGGGACGTGCTTTTCTTTCTTCCAATCCGCGTTCTGGAATAAATCCTTTAATTCAGCCATTTTCCACCTCTTGTGTAGAGACACAATACCAGCGCAATTCCGATTAGCGCTGGGTACAAATTACTATCTCAACACCCGCGCAATTCCGAATAGCGCGGGGTGTCAATTATTACCCCAACACCAACGCTATACCAATTAGCGCCGGGTGCTAATTACACCTTCTCGAACATATCCTTGCCCACTCCACATTCCGGACATACCCAGGTATCCGGAATATTCTCAAAAGCGGTACCAGGCTTGATCCCCGCCGCGGGATCGCCAACCGCCGGATCATAAATATAACCGCAGACAGTGCAGCGATATTTTGCCATAGCCCCTCCTTAGATTTTCCCGGCGAATGATCTGCCGAATTCATAGCACGCGTTCAATTCATCAGTGTCCGGGACGAATTTAGCCGAAATAGAAGGCACTGCCAGCTCTATCCCTGAAAGCTTCACCACGTCTTCTATCTCTTTAACCGCGCCGCCTGCCCAGCCGAAAGACCCGAATACGCCGGCGATCCTGTTCTTGGCTTTAAAACCTTTGACCAGTTCCAGAAAACCGGAGATCTGCGGGAGCATATCATTGTCGTGCGTGGATGAGCCGAAAAGAAAACCCCGGGCATCGAGCATTTCAGTGATCACCTCGGTCCGGTCAGCCTGGTTTATATCAAAAAGCTGCACTTCCATCCCGGAATCGATCAACCCCCTGGATATGGCTTTGGCCATTTTCCCGGTCGATCCCCACATGGTTTCATAGACTATCACTGTTTTGGCCGATGGCTTCTGGCCGGCCCAACCAAGGTAAGCTTTGATTATCTGAGCGGGATCGCTGCGCCAGATAAGCCCATGGCTGGGGGCGATCATTTTTATCGGAATGTTCATCTTCTGCACTTCTTCGATCTTGCGCAAAACCAATCCGCTTAAAGGCCAGAGGATATTGGCGTAATATTTCCTGGCTTCCTCCATTAAAACAGATTGATCCACCTGGTCGTTAAACCTGGCGGAAGTGGCGTAATGCTGGCCAAAGGCGTCGTTGGGCATAAGCATCTCGTCTTCCGGGATATAAGTGAACATGCTGTCCGGCCAATGCAGCATTGGAGCTTCCAGGAAAACAAGCCTGCGGCTGCCTAATTTTATCCCGTCGCCGCTTTTAACCGCCTGAAAATCCCAGTCAGCGTAATAATGCTTATACAGGCCTTCTTTGCATTTCTGCGTTCCCAGCACTTTGGCCCCGGGGCATAATTTCATCAACTCCGGCATTGCCCCGGAATGATCGGTTTCCACATGATTGGCTATAACATAATCTATCTTTGCCGGATCGATCACTTCTTTGATCCTGGCGATGAATTCCGGAGCGAAAGCGGGCAGGACAGTGTCGATCAGCGCGATTTTGTCATCAACAATAAGATAAGAATTATAGGTTGTCCCTCTTTTAGTGGTGTAGGTATGGCCGTGGAAATTGCGCACGTTCCAATCCACCACGCCGACCCAATAGATCCCTTTCTTTATCTCCTGCGGTTTCATATCAGGGCTCCTTTACAAATTGGCTCTTATCCGCCCCGCACACCGGACAACGCCAGCTATCAGGAATATCCTCAAACAGCGTGCCTGGAACTATCCCGGAATCCGGGTCACCCAGCGCGGGATCATATATATAATTACATACTTCGCAGCGGTATTTCTGCCCGGCCCCGGGGATCTCCTGCTTATCCTCGCCCTTAATAAAAGTCGGGGCTGACTGCGGGGTTGTCCCGCGCTTGACCTTATGGTAATAATCATAGGTCATGGGCACGGCTTCCTTCAACAATTTCGATGCGGTTATCTCCCCCAGAAAAAGGGTATGCGTGCCGCAATCCAATTCCTTGACCACCTTTGCTTCAAGATATGCCAGGGTATGCTCTAAAACAACCGGGCATCCGGAATCCAGCGCGGAGAACTGCACATTCTCAAATTTATTTATTTCGCGCCCGCTCTTAAAGCCGAACTTGCCGATAAGGTCCAAAGGGCAGTTTTGGGTAAGCACTGATACCGTGAACCTGCGGCTTTCCCGGATGAACTCGTGGGTAAGATTATTCTTATTGATGCTTACCGCTATAGTCGCGGGCTCGCTGGTGATCTGAAATACGGTATTGGCGACCTGGCCATTAGTCCGGCCATTTTTATAAGAACAGACTATATACATCCCGTAACTAATATTATGCAGGACGCTAAGATCCATATAACGCTCTCCTTTTACAGCCCGACATCCTTAATTACTTTTTTTACCGCCTCTGCCGAATTCCTGAACGCCTTTTGCTCGGACTCGTCCATATCCAATTCCAAGACCTGCCGGACCCCGCTTTTGTTGACTACCGCCGGAAGGCTCAGGTATACATCTTTAACCCCAAGATATCCGTTGATCAGAGAAGAAACCGGCAAAATGGCGTTTTCATCATTGATGACCGCCTGGGTGATCCTGACCAGCGCAAGGCCTATGCCGTAAGAGGTTTCGCCTTTGCGCTCGATTATCTTATACGCCGAATCCCTTACCTCGGCGAAGATGGAATTGAATTCGTCCTCAGGGCGGCAGATATGGTTATTCGAACATACCGAACAATAATTCTTAAATAGCGCCCCGCCGATCATCGCCTTGCTCCAGACCGCGAATTCGCTGTCCCCGTGCTCTCCCAGGATATAGGCGTGGATATTATGCGGATCCACCCCGCAATGTTTGCTTAACAGGAAACGAAAACGCGCGGTATCTAAAACCGTGCCGGAACTCATCACCTGGCCGGCAGGCTTTCCGGAGATCTTATAAGCGGCGTAAGCCAGGATATCCACGGGATTAGTTACTACAAGTAAAAGGGCGTTCGGCGCGTGCTTTATGATCTCCGGGATCATCCGCTTAAACAGGCCCGCGTTATCCCTGACCAGATCGATCCGGGATTGTCCGGGCTTTTGTTTGCTGCCCGCGGTTATAACCACAATGTCGGAATTCCTGATATCCGGGTAATCGCCCGCGATCACTTCTACCGCCGGTATATACGGAGCGCCGTGGGAAAGGTCCATTACCTCGCCTTCCAGCCTCTTGCGGTCCAGGTCCACTATCACGATCTGCCTGGCCAGCGCCCTGCTCATTAAAGCATACGCATAGCGCATGCCTACGTTGCCGCATCCGATTATCGAAACCTTGGGTCTAAGATCATCCATAACGCCCTCTTTCTCTAAACATCCACGCCTATCCATTTACGTATCGCCAGCCCGATCAGGAAGTTTATACCGGCGATCCCCAAACTTATACCTGCCATTTCCATAAATCGCGCCTTGAATTTCAAACCTTTCGCTACCGAGATATAAAAAGTAAAAATAAAGATCGCCAGCAGCGCGAAAAGAACAACCAGGCTTAAACAAACAAATATATTCTTGAAAATCAAATACGGCGAGATCAATAAAGCCACGGTAAAACAATAGGCGATCCCGGTATAAATACTGGCCTTTAAGGGATCCTTCTTTGTTTCCTCCTGCTTGGTGGAAAGGTATTCCGAAGCAGCCATAGATAGAGCCGCGGCGATCCCGGTGATCAATCCGACTATAGCAACCAGGCGGGTTTTCTGCAATGCCAGGCTGAAACCCACCAGCGCGCCGGTCAATTCCACTAACGCGTCATTTAGCCCGAGAACCACGGAACTAACATACATCAGGCCTTCTTCGTCTACCAGGTCGATAAGTTCTTTTTCATGCGCTTCCTCATCATCGATGAGCCGGGAGACCGCAGGTGATACGTCCCTTAATTTAACATAGAAATCCTGAGCCAGGGCCTCTGCGTTCTCTAAAAGTTTCAAGCCAAAGGTGATCCCGAAGATCCTGGCTACCCAGACATAAAATAATATCTTTAACCGGTCCGGCTCGACATCCTCGCCGGAAATACCTTTCCAGAATTCATAGTGCGACAATTCATCCCGGGATATCTTTTCCAGGATGGCTGCCCGCCCTTTATCCTTCAGCGTTTGCCCAACTTGATGATAAATAAAATACTCGGTTATTTCATTTCTCTGGGCCTTCAGGACATTCTTTTTTAATTCCTGCGTCAGCATGTTCCTTTTTGGCATTTTCGCCGGCTAAAGAACTTGTATAATTCCATTGCCCATAACGGGAACGAGGAGATCGCGATCACCAGGAACCAATCAAATAAGCCGAGGGCTTCAGTCTTGAATACTGTCTGCAGGAACGGCATATACACTACAGCCATCTGCAGAAAGAATGAAACCAGGCAGGCCAGGATAAGTTTTTTGTTGGTGAATATGCCTATTTTAAAAAGCGACTCGGTCATGCTCCGGCAATTGAACGAATGGAATAACTGGCTGCAAGAGAGCACCACAAAAGCCGCTGTCCGGGCCCTGGCCAGGCCTTCTTTTTCCAGGTAGAGCACCAGGCAAAAAGCCAGCAAACTGCAAAAAGCTATAAAACTTCCCTGGACCAACATAATTATTCCCCGGGACCGGTTAACCACCGGCTCGTTGGGCTTTCTGGGCATGCGTTGCATCACCTTGGGTTCGACAGGATCAACCCCCAAAGCAAGCGCGGGAAATCCGTCGGTGACCAGGTTCACCCAGAGTATGTGTATGGGCAAAAGCGGAACAGGCATGCCTAAAAGCGAAGATACAAACATCACTAATATTTCTCCGGCATTGCAGGACAAAAGATAATGGATGAATTTCTTTATATTATCATATATGCCCCGTCCCTCTTCCACTGCCGCGACTATAGAGGCGAAATTATCGTCGGTGATAACCATATCCGACACTTCTTTGGTCACATCCGTACCGGTGATCCCCATGGCTACGCCGATATCCGCCTCTTTTACCGCCGGGGCGTCATTAACCCCGTCGCCGGTCATGGCCACGACCTCTCCCCTTCTGCGCCAGGCTCGCACTATCCTTAATTTATGCTCCGGGGATACCCGGGCGTAAACCGGTATGCGCTCGATCTCTTTTTCTAGCTGCGCATCGCTCAAGCGGTCAAGCTCCTCTCCGCTCAAAGCCCAGGATCCGCCTTTAAAGAATCCCAGGTCCTGGGCAATAGCCACAGCGGTATTCTTATGGTCTCCGGTTATCATCACTGTCTTGATCCCCGCGCTCTTGCAGATATTGACCGCCGCCCTTACTTCCTCCCGGGGCGGGTCGATCATTGCCGCTAGCCCCAAAAATATCAGATCCTTCTCGATATCCGCCGCTTCATATTCTTTAGTCTGGGCATCCAGGGGCCGGAAAGCGACAGCCAGGACGCGCATGGCCTGGTTAGCCAGATCGATATTGCTCTTGCTGATCCTTTCCCTATCCGCCGCGGTCAATTGCCGGATATCCCCGTTATCCTGTATATAGGAACAGTCATTCAATAATATGTCCGGAGCGCCTTTAACAAAGGCGCGCATCTTCTGATCCTTTGCCTGACGGACAACGCTCATCTTCTTGCGCACTGAATCAAAAGGGATCTCCTCAATAAACTGAAATTCACCTTCTGCGCGATCTTTATAAATACCCGCCTTTGCCGCCGCGGTCAACAAAGATGCCTCGGTCGGGTCTCCGAATATCCGGTAACCTTTTTCGCCTTTGGTCAACTGCGCACTATTGCATAATACCGCGGACAAAAGCATTTGTTTCAGGTCCGGAAAATCAGCCGGATTTATTTTTGTTCCGTCAGAACTGAATTCCCCCGCAGGTTCATAGCCGATACCGCTTACCTTGAATAACCGGTTACCGCTATAAACCGCCTGCACGGTCATTTCGTTCTTGGTAAGAGTCCCGGTTTTATCCGAGCAGATCACCGTAGCGCAGCCCAGGGTTTCCACTGACGGGAGCTTGCGGATAAGGGCATTGCGTTTGACCATGCGCTGCACGCCTAAAGCCAGGGCAATCGTCACTACCGCCGGCAGGCCCTCGGGGATAGCAGCGACCGCCAAACTTACTGCGGTCAAAAACATCGCTATCAAATTATCCCGGTTGAACCCTCCCCGGAACAACCCCAGAAGAAAAACCATCCCGACCAAAACAAAGCACACATAAACTATCCACTTGCCGAATTCCTCTAATTTTTTCTGTAAAGGAGTATCCTCCTGCTTTATATCCTGGATCATCCCGGCGATCTTGCCTAATTCTGTGCTCATCCCGGTGCTGATAACTACCGCCCGGGCCTTGCCTGACGCTACTGATGTGCCCAGGTAAACCATATTCGCCCGTTCAGCCAAAGGCACTTCTTTTTCCGGCAAAGCCTGCTGGGTCTTATCCACAGGCGTGGATTCCCCGGTAAGCGATGCTTCCAGGGTCGAGAAATTCGAACTGACCCAGAATAAACGGCTATCCGCGGGCACATGGTCCCCCGCTTCAAGCTCGATTATATCTCCGGGGACAATTTCCGCGGAAGGGATCACCTTGGGCTGGCCGTCACGAAAAACCTTGGAATTCGGGCTGGACAGTTTCTTCAGAGCGGCCAGGGATTTTTCCGCGCGGTATTCCTGGATAAAACCCATTAAGGCGTTCAGGATGACAATGCCGATGATCGCCAGGGCATCGATCCATTCCCGCAAGAAGCCCGAAACCAGGGCCGCAGCGATCAATATCCAGATAATAAAATCATTGAATTGTTCCAGGAATTTGACCAGCAGGCTTACCGGCTTCTTTTCCTTCAACGAGTTAGGCCCGTATTTAACCTTGCGGGCTGCGGCTTCCTGCTGAGTAAGCCCCTTATTCAAGCTGGTATCCAGCGTTTTTTCTATTTCGTGTATCTCCGACTGCCAAGCTGCTTTCATTACCCTTCCTTTTTGAGGTTATTTATTACCTATATTATCGCACAATCATTGTTTTACGGCAAGTTTGACCGCTATTTAAATACTCCCGGGATAGGATGGCTGCAGAACTTGCATTTGGACTTCTCTATATTGTTCTCCCGGATATCATAGACTTTTCTTTTGACCAGCGTCTTCTGGCAATTAGGGCAAAGGCTGTCATTTCCCCAGCTGTAAACATTACCTACATATACATATCTTAGGCCCGCGTCATAGCCCAGCTTCATAGCCAGTTTTAAGGTTTCTTCGGGCGTAGGATCCTGGGAAGTGAATTTATAATTCGGATAGAACCTGGATATATGCCAGGGGATATCCTTGTCCACTCCAGCCAGGAACTCCGCTATACTCTTTAACTCCTCAGGGGAATCATTGCTACCCGGGACAACCAGCGTAGTTACTTCAACCCATATATCCGATTTGCGCAAAAGCCTGATCGAATCCAGGACCGGATCAAGACTTCCACCGCAAAATCTCCTGTATGAACTTTCATTAAAGAATTTAAGGTCAACATTCGCCGCACTAAGATAGGGCTTAAGCATCCTGACCGCCTCAGCGCTCATATAACCATTGGTGACAAAGATATTGTGGAGCCCTTTAGCCCGGGCGAACTTGGCAATCTCCAGGGCATATTCAAAGAAAACAGTCGGCTCGGTATAGGTATAGGATATACTCTGGCAATTTTGCTTTATCGCGCTGGCCGCTATATCTTCCGGAGCAAACTCCTGGCCCCAGGGCACTGAGCCGTCTTTCAGCGAAACCTGGGATATCTCCCAGTTCTGGCAGAAGCTGCAGCGGAAATTACATCCGATAGCGGCAATAGAAAGACTTTTGGATCCGGGCAAGAAATGATAAAGCGGTTTTTTCTCGATTGGATCGACATTGGCGGCGATCACCTTGCCGTAAACATGGGTATAAAGCGTGCCGTCCAGATTCTGCCTGACCCCGCAGAAACCGAATTTCTGGTCAGGGATATTACACTGGTGGCTGCAGAGAAAACAATGGGCCTGCTTATTCTTTAATTTCTCATAGAGCAGCGCTTCTTTCATTTTTGCACCTCATCAAAATTTGCGGATCCTGTCATAGCATTAGGTCAGTGAGGACTGTGTCAGTCGCTCGAACAGTCCTCGACCTTCGGTCTGCGGAACTCGCTTGGTGACACAGTCCTCACTATCTTTATGGCAGCATCTCCTTATTATTTTCGGAAGTGCACAAAAACTCTGCCGAAATTCTTATCGTCTTTTTCTATTCGATGATACAGCAGTTTTATCTCCGGCTGCTGTAAGAAACGCAAAACGTGTTTCTTCAATTGCCCGCTGCCCTTGCCGGGGATGATCTCAACTAAAGTGATGCCTTTTCGCACCGCTTCTTCAATGACACGCTTAAGCTCAACATCAATTGCCCTTCCTTTATTAAAGATATCGTGCAGATCCAGCTTAATTTTTGCCATTATTCTTTACGCGCCTCTCCCCGAATATCCCAACCGCCCAGGCAACAAAACGGATAAGCAATAAAGTTAAATAAAGAATGAATATTTTAAAAATAAACGGTTTATTTAAAAAGCGAACGAATAGTCTAGACCGATAAATCGCCCCGGGATTTACACAACGCGATCCTTTTAAAGTAGCTTTAATGCCTGCCGTATCCATAAATTCCTTTATCCGTTTCTTAATAAGTTTTGGCGCTGGATTAAGCGCTTCTTCCATAAGCTCTTTAGAATTATAACCGCTGCGGATCTCCGGATATATATTTATAGTGCAAGTTTGCCCGTTAACAAACGCCAATCGATACTTTGGGAACACAATGGGTATTTGCGTAAAAACCCGCAGCAGTAAATACAACGCGATGCCCAGCCCTATAATTATCAATCCCTCTTTCGCGATTATCCGATTGATCTGTTTTTTATCCATTCGTCTCCTCTATTCCAAGACCCGGTCTTGCAAGCCATTGACGCCTAACAGTTTATCAATCAGAATTCATTTTATCCGAACTTATCACAATTTCTGATAAGTTCGGGGATCAAACAAATCTCCACTCAAATTTTGCGGAGTCCTGCTTATCGGCAGACAGGACCCGCAAAACTTTCATTGCGAGAAACCCGACAGATACATTTATAATCTATACTTCACCGATTCTTCATCGGGTATTGGCGCGGAGGATAGGATGCGCTCTTCTTTAAGCGGAAATTTACGGCAAATGATATCTATGGTCTCTTTTCCATTAAGATCGCAATAGCGGGCATTGATCCCGGCGCAAAGCTTGATCTGCTCTTCGGTCAATTCGCCCCTGGCTAATGCCGTCGGCCCACCGATATCCAAAGGCGGAAAAAATAAATGATCGCCTTCCTGGGCCAGCTTTTCGATCTCCTCATTATCCCGGATATCCCTGCCCACGACCAGCTTGACGCTATCGCTGATCCGGTAATGCCTGCCTAATTTCAGAAGCGCGACATTATCCAGATCATATTTACCGCGCTTAAACAGATCGCGCAGTCTCACCGCGAAACGCGGCTCGGTCAACAGGCATCCGCCTGCGGCATTAGGATAGTCGATCACCCCGATCATCACCGCCAGGTCGATCTGGGGCTTGCGCGACCTGCCGTTGAAATCAAATAATTTATCCCGGTCCACCCAGCCTTTTTGCTCGGGGAGGCTCGGCTCAAGCACTTTAGCGGATAACGGTCTGAGGATACAATCCTTTACCCCGGCATCCTCGGCGATCAAATTCAAGGCGCGGACGTGCTGAGACATCGGCCGCTGGCCCAAAACCTCTCCGGTGATCAGGAATGAAGCGCCCAGCTCCTGCATAAGCTCTTTGGCTTTCTTGAGCATAAGTATCTTGCAGTCAATGCACGGATTGACGTTGGCGCCGTGGCCGTGTTTAGGATGCCGGACGATCTGCAGGAATTCATCTCCCAACACTATGGTCTTCATCTCTATGCCCGAGGCGCTGGTAAGCGCTTCGGCAAAACTGGGGCCGGGCTTTTTCTGGCGCAAAGCAAAAGGTATTTTAAAATAAACCCCGATAACTTCAATACCCAGGTCCTTGACCACTTTTGCCGCCAGGATGCTGTCCAGTCCGCCGGAAATCAACGCAATAGCTTTCATTGTATTTTAAGTTATCGGTTATTTATTAGTTAGAATGCCAGGAACTTCTTGGTCAATGCCATAAAGGCAATACCGGCCAGGAAAGAAATGAACGCCAGGTTGGCTTTTTTAGTGTCCCGCTCTTTGTGCAGCTCCGGAATCAGATCGGAAGTAGCGATATAAATAAAGCCGCCTGCGGTCAGAGGCAGGATAAAACTGGAGAAGTGCGCTACTTTATCGGCTAAGAAATACCCGGCTAAAGCGCCTACCATTGCCGCCAAGGCGGATATAAAATTAAAAAGCAAGGCCTTAGCCTTGCTGAAACCACCGTAAACCAATACCCCAAAGTCCCCCAACTCTTGCGGAATCTCATGAAAAATCACCGCCAGAGTGGTGACAATTCCTATCTTTATAGAAACTGTAAAGCTGGCCGCGATGATCATCCCGTCCAGGAAATTATGGAACCCGTCTCCGACGAGATTAAGATAAGTGAAGCTGTGGACCTTGCAGACCCCGTGCTCGTGGCAATGCCGCCAGAAAAAGTACCTCTCCATCAGGAAGAAAATGATTATCCCGAGTATAACACCGTAAAAAACAGGAGTGCTCGGAGTTTCCTCCAGGACTTCAGGCAGTATATGCAGGAACGCGCCGCCGATAAGGGCCCCGGCGGAAAACCCGATCAGGTAGAACAGGATCTTTTGCAGCAGGTTTTCTTTTATTAAGAGGCTGAATATGCCTATAAGAGAAATAAGGCTGACTACTAATGTGCTTGCAAGTATCCAGATTAAAAGCATGGAAGGAACCTTCAGGCTGACAGACGCTAAACCTTTTTAAATAAAAGATTTACCCTAAATTGGGCTTTCTGCCTTTATTGGCTTTCTTGGAGCGCCAGTTAAGCTTTCCTCTGCGTTTTCTTTTACCCATCTTTAGTTTCCTTTTTAATTAATATTTGTAATAATTAGCCGGTATGGTCTGTGAAATATACCGGATCGCCTCAATGATACAAATGCGTATAGCTTTTTCCATCGGCGTATTCGCGTAAGACGACAACCCTCCGCCCAAAGCCCATCCGCCGAAAAACCCGGCCATAAAACCTCCCGAGACATCCGTAGCCTGGCCCTGCACCCGGGTAGCTGCCAGAACCTCAGAAGTCGCGGTGTCCACTATACGGATATCCAAGGCCATATGCGCTTTGTTCATCGAAGCGCCAAGCAGCCCTCCAAGAATACCGCTGCCTACTCCGCCGCCGCCGCCGATCCCGGCGCTTCCGCCGGACGCCTCAGGCTCGAACTCGGTCACCGCTGCGGTAATTATCAGATCCGCGGTTTTGATCTGGCCTCTTTGCGGACCGGCCCCCTGCTGGGCCGCGCCTGAAATTGATAATTCCTGTTCTTTCATTATCGCGTCCAAGACCTGCCGCTCGACTACCCGAAAACGATTACTGTTGACCAGCGCGGTTACTGTCATCTCTTTCAACCCCGAACCGATCTCGCCGGTAGCCTTGGCGGCCTTTACATCGAAATCAGCCACGGCAATGCGCGCCCGCGGACCGGAATAAGGAGGCAAAGGCTCAGCGCCCGCGTTATTATCCACTCTCGCGCTGGGCTGGGTCAACTGCTGCAATGTTTCACAGCCGGAGATCCCGGCAGTCAGGAAGATGCAAAATATAAAACCTAATATCCTCTTCATTATTAAACCCCCTATTGGGCCGGCTTTTGGTAAACTGCGGGATCGTCCAAATCAACAGGCTGCTTATTCAATATCATTATCACCTTGGGAGCCAGGTTTGAGGCGGCGCTGACCAGAGCTTCTTTCCCTCCGGTGATCACATCCAGATGAGCTGAATTGCCCGAAGCATCCAGATAAGCCATTATTCTTTTGTCTTTAACCCGAATAAGTTTAGCGGACAGATTGGCGAAACACGAGCGCATAGATGATTCAGGGACATTGCCTCCCGCGGAAGCCACTGCTTTGCCCAGCACTATGTAATCCGCTTTAGAATTGCTGCCTAACTTGACCGAAGCTTTATCCGACAGATCGACCATGCGAAAGGCGCGGTCCTTCTGTATGAACGATTCAAGCTCAGAAGGCTCTATTATGTCATAACCCTCTTCGATAAGCTTTGAAGCTATAACCGCTTCCGTAGCCGAAAGATCCACTTCACTCGCCCACCATCCGGTCCTGGGACCGTTTATATTCTGTTCGGCGATCATAAGTATGATCTTCGCCTTACCCTCTGCGGCAAACACAGAAGACAGGGAGAAACCGAAAATAACCGCAAAAATAAAAGAAATTATGGGTTTTTTCATTTTATCCTCCAGTTTTTATATTATAAGCTGCTTTCAGTTTATGTCAAGCAGATTGGGTATTTTCGACAGATCGGCAGCCCGGGGAATTATACGAAACGGTTTTTCGCGACTAAGCTCCTTGCGGCTGCTGGAACCGGTAGTTACCATAACAGTCTTGACCCCGGCCCTTGCCCCGGCCTGGCTATCGATCGCCATATCCCCTACATAAAGGCATTCTCCAGGGGTCAATGAAGCCCGTTTGATGATCTTATTAAGAATATCCGGATAAGGTTTTCCGCGCTTAAGCTTATCCGCGCAAAGCACCTGATCGAAATACTGCCTGATCTTAAGGTGCTTCATTAAAATAAGTGAAAAAGCGGTCGGCCGATTGCTGGCTACTGCCAGCATATAACCCTTTGCTTTGATCTTCTTCAAAAGCCGGAGCACTCCGGGAAAAAGCCGGCTTTGGATGATAAGGCTTTTTTTATGATGCCTGCGGTAAACCAATAACGCCTTCTCCAGAACTGGCTCCGGAACAAACGGTGCAAGCAGGTTCTTATCTCCCCAGCCTACTGCCTTACGGATAACGCCGGTTTTCTGGACAGGACAATTAAAACGCCGCATAGTGTGATTGAAACTGGAGTTAATGGCGGGATAGGCGTCGATCAATGTCCCATCCAGGTCAAATATAACAAGTTTCATCCCTCTATCAACCATCTTTCATCCCCATAAAAACAAAGACAGGATATTCTCCTGCCTTTGTTGTAATTCTGTGGTCTCAGGGCGCTGCGCCCTGGCGTTAATCTTCTTCGATATACTCCTCAGATTCTTCTTCAACAACCGGAGCCGAGGCAATAGTCGGGCTAACCGGGCCGACCGCGCTTACCTGGCCTTCGCTCGCCGGGGCCTCGATTACCGGAACAGCAGTGGCGTCGGAATCTACGGGGCTGGCCGGCCCTACCGCGCTTATGTCGCCGGGTCCGTCAACAACCCCTGCTGCCGGAGCCGGGGCATCAAAACTAGCCGGGCTGATCGGGCCTGTGCCCACTTTTTCCGGTATCAACTCCTGCTCTTCCACATCGCCGATATCCTCGATCTTTTCCACGCTGATATTCCGGGCGGAATTCCTACCGTCAGCGCCGATAACATAATCGATGCTTACCGTATCCTGAATCTTGATCTCCGCCAAAGACTCGCTGTTCTCAAACACCGTCTTATCATCAACGGACATAGTCATCTGTTTTTCCATATCCGTATCATAATCAAGGTATTTCACCGCAAATGACTTGGCATCCTGGTCTATGGAAACAACCTCTCCCCATATCCACTGTATCTCGGCCGCGGCATCCTGCGCGGAAAGTTGCTCCTGTTGAGCAAAAACAAAGCCCGTATTTAAAGATATTAAAAGACCGGTTATTACTGTTAAGATAACACCTGTTCTCTTATACATCACAGCCTCCTTTTGGATTTTTTGCAGTGTATCATACTTTACCATCGGTGTCAATCCAAAACAAGCGGTCAGTAACTTCGTTTATGCCATTCTTAAAAAATATTTTTAACGCGTGCTTGTATCCGGGAATAGATCCCTGCCGCGGCAAGTATCTTTACTGTCTCTCCGGCGGCAAAAGGCGCAACGCCGAGAATAAACGCCTGTAAAAAACTGTATCCGAAAAGCAGTTTAAGCCATAAGGCGCCGCAAAAAAATAAGACGGCGTCTCCCAGTAAGAATATCCCTGCTGTCGCCAAAAGGCTCATCCGCCCCGGTTTTAACGCCTTTCCGATAAATGCCGCGGCCAGGATAAACCCCAAGATGTATCCTCCGGTAGGCCCGGCCAGATAAAACAAACCGCTGCCTGTACCGGTAAACGCCGCCGCGCCGGCCACCCCCAGGACCAAGTAAGCTAACTGGCTCACCGCTCCCAGGCCCGGGCCCAGACACGCCCCGGATAATAGAACAAAAAATGTCTGCAAAGTTATTGGCACAGGCGTAAATGGCAGAGGTATGCGCACAAAAGAGGCTAAGCTCATCAAAACCACAAAAGCCCCCACGCCAAGCGCCCTATTCAAGTTCTTGCTTAATGACACTTCCCTGTTCAATGATATGTCCATTCCCCCTCCATAATTCATATTATATACCGATCAAAAAACGCTCATTTAGCCATCATTATTATACATACAAAAACCGGATAGTAAAGTATGAATACAAAAGGGCTGATAACCGCGCGTTTTAAAACGCATTGCGCCTGGTCATCAGCCCCATATGCCGCTACTGTCTGAATATTATTCCTTGGCTATAGCCAGGGTGATCACGCCAACCAGAATAAAGAACAACCCGACGCAACCCTTGATCAAAGCCAATAGATAAAAGCGGCCTTTTAAAGTAAGGTACGCGCCGAGGGCTAAGAACGCAAGGCCTAAAATCACCTTGAATGCCATAGCCGCCGCCTTCTTGCACCCGCATTCCTTTTTCCCCTGTTTTGCCTCGTCAGCCATCCCACCCTCCTTGTGTAGAGACACAACACCGACGCATATTCCGATTGCGTCGGGTGTCAGTTCTCATTACAACACCGACGCATATTCTCCGCCACGGGGCGGATACCGGCTTATTCCTATAAAGCCGGGTGCCGATTGCGCCGGGTGTCAATTCTCTTTCGGTCTGCTTTTCCATCTCCGGTGTATCCAGCTCCATTCCTGAGGATACCTGCGGATATAGGACTCGATTATTTTCGTTATCCTTTGAATATTGTTCACTATCGTCTCCGCCTCATCTTTGCCCTTGAGCAGATCTAAAGCCGGCTCGAACACTATCCGGTGCGTATCATCTTTCTGCCTGATAATAAAACACGGCAGGATCGCCGCGCCTGTTCTCTGGGCAAGGACCACCGGGCCGGTGGCAGTAGCCGCTTTTCTGCCGAAGAAATCCACGTATACGCCCGATGTCCCGAAATTCTGGTCAAGGGGGATCAACAAAAGCCTGTTCTCCCGCAAAGCCTTTATGGTATTCGCGACGCAGGCTGTACGGGGAATACTGCTTATGGTATTTATATCCAATTTCGCCCGGTCAGTTTCAAAAAGTCCCTCTATTTGACGGTTCTTCAGCGGACGCATGATCACGCTGGTCTTATATCCATCAATACTGAGTTTTGCCAGCATTAACACAAAATTACCGAAATGGCCGCTGACCAATATCACCCCTTTACCCTTTGCCAGCGCCTGATCAAGATGCTCTTGGCCTTCAATAGTGGAACTTGACCTTATAAACCCCGGCCTGCCTATGACAAAAGCCAGCTCTGAGGAGGACTTGGCCATATAAATAAAACAATCCCTGGCAATCTTTTTGATCTCTGCCGGGCTTTTAGTCTTTCCAAAAGCATGGCTAAGCCCCTCAAAAGCCACCCGTCTATGCCTGGCCAAGAGCCAATATCCAACAGTCCCAAGTTTCTCAGCGAACAAATACAGGTTTTTCCGGGATATATGCCGTATTATCAATGAGCAGGCGATTAACGCAATACTGCTGAGTATATTAGCGAAAACTCTTTTTATTTTCTTAAGGATCATCTTCTTATATGGGAATTACAATTTATAACCGATTTTGCGCAGAAGATCTTTACGCCAGGCCTTATCTTCAGGTGATTCCAGCCCGTCCGGCTTGCTGCCGTCCACTACCCCCAGGATACCCCGGCCCAAGGATGTCTCCGCCAGGATCACCTCAACCGTATTCGCGCTGGCGCAATAAATATTGCAGACCTCCGGAACATTCTTAATGGCATTCAATACATTTATAGGATAGGCGTCTTTGATCAGTATAATAAAGCTGTGCCCCGCTCCCAAGGCCAGGCAGTTTTCCCCGGCCAGCTGCTTCATTTGTTCGTCATTGCCTTCTATCCTGACTTTGCAACTGCCCGAAGCCTCGGAAAAAGCCAAACCGAATTTTATCCCCGGGACGCTGTTGACCATAGCTTCATACAAATCTTCAGCGCTTTTGATAAAATGACACTGCCCCAGTATGACATTAACGGTTTCCGGTTTGTTTATCCTGACTGTCTTTAATTCAAGCATTATCCTCTCCGCTTTTCCCCTATTTTACCACACAAATATCCCGGGTCAACTGCTTAAGACCGGCTATTGCCCGGATCTTTCCGCTTTTTCCATATCCTGCGACCGGTCCAGGCTTAAATCAATCCGGCTGAACAGGCTTTCGCCCGAAGGGAGTACAAGAAAGAATTTGTTGCAGGTATCGATAAAAACTTCGGCATTATCAAGTTCGAGATCCAGGATATGGCCTCCGGATGCGGCATCATTGGATAGAAAATGAAAATGATAACCAGGCATATTAACGCCTTTGACGTATTCCGGCATCCTAAAACCCACAATAGTCCCTGATGCCGACGCCAGGTCAAAAACCGGCTGGGTCTTGGTCACCTCCGCCAACGGCGGATAAGGTTTCTGTTGAACGGGGACACTGCGCGTTTTTACTCTGGAAAAATCGCCTTTTATCTTTATCGCGCAGAAGATATTTTTGTTGTGGATCTGCCCGTCTATTGCTTTTTCAAGGGCGGTAAGATCTGTTTTTCTGTTCAACGAAAAAACGACATCCGGCTTGAATTTAACCACCGAGGCGAACGGGCTGCGCAGACAGGCTCGCGGACGATAAACCTTGCCGTCCGCCTTTACCTGGTAAATCTTGCCGTCCAACAGGACCATTTCCCCATCCAGGCCTTCAAAAGTCCCTATCCCCAGGTCTCCCCGGCCGATCAACTCCTTACAACTGACCTGGCCGTCATAAGCTCCGGCAAGCAGGGCATCCAATGTAGAGAACTGGATAACAGTATTCCTGGGCAAACCACAGCAACCACAAAATCCGGCCGCCATAAAGAATAATATCAGGATCCCGTATCTACGCATATTTTCACCTCAAATAAATACACAACACCAATCCATACATCAACTTCCAGCTTGATTATACCTCTTCCGCGCTGTTTTTACAACGGGGAATTAGAGCCAAAAAAAACATTGCCAATACGGCCAAACGGCCTATAATCTGTTTTATGAACGGTTGCGATACCCCTGATACGCACTACCGCAGGATCCGAACTATCCTGATCTGGATACTGGCCCTTAATTGGCTGGTGGCCTTGGCCAAGATCATTTACGGGTTATTCAGCCGCTTCAGCAGTATGACCGCCGACGGGTTCCATTCCCTCGCTGACGGCACCTCAAATATAATCTGCCTGATCGGCATACATTTTGCCAGCCAGCCGACAGATAAAGACCACCCTTACGGCCATAAGAAATACGAAACACTGTTCTCCCTGGTAATAGCCGGCTTGCTTTTTTTCGTCTGTTTCAACCTGTTCAAAGAAGGCGTCGCTAAACTGCGCCATCCGGCTTATCCCGATATAAACCCGGTTAGTTTCTGCGTAATGCTCGTTACCCTTGGAGTGAATTTATGGGTAATGCGCTATGAATATAAAAAAGGCCGGGAACTGAAAAGCGACCTGCTCATATCCGACTCTTTGCATACCAAAGCAGATATCTTTATTTCGCTTTCGGTAATCGCCGCGCTGGTCGTCATGGCGTTAAAAGGCCCGGCGATAATCGACCCGGTCATAACCATCATGATCTCCCTGTTCATCGCCCACGTCGGATTCAAGATAGCCAGAGAAAGCGCGAGCATCCTATGCGATACGGCGGTGATAATGGATGACCGCAAGATATCCGATGTAGTGCTGAAGATAAAAGGAGTAAAAACCTGCCATAATATCCGCACCCGCGGCAGGCTTGACGACATACATGTCGATATGCACGTCCAAGTAAACCCGCACATGCATATAGACGACGCCCACAAGATAAGCGACACCATCGAAGAGGTTTTAAAAAAAGCTATCCCCGGGGTAACTGATGTGGTCGTGCATATGGAACCTTTGGAAAAACATTAAATACCCTTCAAGATGAACCACAGCCCGCAGCTGGCTACCAGCCCCATGATCCCGCCGAAATAAAACGTCGCCGCGGGCCCAAAGAATTTCCAAAGAAGCCCGGCCAATAAAGAAGCCGGCAAAAGCCCGATCCCCACCAATGTCGCGTGCAGGCCCATAGTAGTGGCTTTAAGGTCCTGCGGAGATATATCCGTTACCAGGGCTTTCTCCACGCCCTCTGTAAATCCCATATACATCCCGTAAACGCCGAAAAGCACCCAGAACATCAGCATAGACGTATTCAAAGCAAACCCCAGATAAACCGCCGCGTACATCAGGTAACCCAGGACCAGCACCTTCTTGCGGCCGATCTTATCGGAAAGCCGGGAAGCAGGATAAGTAAAAAGCACACGGGAGATATTGTAAACAAGGTAAAGCAGGATCACCGCGGGCAAGGGATTGCCCGCGTCTTTGGCTCTAAGTAAAAGGAACTGATTGGAAGAATTGCCCAGAGTAAATATAAAAGTAAATATCAGAAAAAGTTTTAACCTTTTATCCAAACTTTTCCACTGGAATTTTATCTTCGGCCTGGCGTTCTCTTTTACCCCGCCTTTTTCCTTTACCAGGAATAAAAACGCGACGCCCAGGAAAGCCGGTATCAAAGAAAGCAGGAATATATTACGGACATTCCCTTTATAATACACCACGAAAAAATATGCCAGGATAACCCCGCCTACCGCGCCTAACGCGTCCAGGCTGCGATGCAGTCCGAACGCCGCCCCCCTTTTTCCGGAACCCGTAGATTCGGCGATCAACGCGTCCCGCGGAGAGGTACGCACCCCCTTACCGAACCGTTCGATCATCCTGCCAGCCATGACTAAGCCCCAACTGCCGGCAAAATACAGGAATAATTTCCCGGCCGCGGAATTGGCATAACCGAAAATAGTGAACGGCTTGCGCTTCTTCAGTTTATCCGACCAATACCCGGAAAAAACTTTCAAAATGCTGGCGACGCTCTCGGCGATACCTTCGATCAAACCCAGGATAGCCGGGCTTGCGCCCAAAGTGCTGACCAAAAATACCGGAAGTATCGGATAGATCATCTCGCTGGAGACATCGGTCAAGAAACTGGTAATCCCCAGGATGATGATATTAAACATTCTTCCTCCTGTTTCTTAATACCACCGCTCCCAATAAACCCGCCAGGATCAGGATAAAGATATCGCCGTAACGCGTATAAAAAGTCAAACCATAACCCCCTGTCGATAAAAGCGCGGTTTTATGGCCATCAATGAAGATATTTCTTCCCCGGCCATCCCGGATAACATTAAATGCCTTCCCTTTTGGCGCAATAAATTCGGATATCCCGGTGTTCGCGCAGCGCGCCACAGGCACCCTGTTCTCTACTGCCCGGAACACAGCGCAAAGGCTGTGCTGAAAGGAAGCGGGTGTATGCATATACCAGGCGTCATTAGTAATATTCACCAGGAAACCGGCGCCCGCGCGGACAAAATTACGGGATAATTCCGGGAAAACATCCTCAAAACAAATCAATACCCCGAATTTGCTTTTTGCTTTGTTCGCGCCGGCGATGTCAAACAAGGTATATTCCCTCCCGAAAGATATCTCGCCGATGGGCACTATCGTATCCAAGAACGGCAGGACTTTGCGTAAAGGGATGTATTCGCCGAACGGCACAAGATGCAGTTTATCATACCTCTGTTCCAATATGCCTTGCCGGGAGGTCAAGACAGCGCTGTTATAATAAGAATTGCCCCGGAGAGTTACCGCGCCTAAAAGCAGCGGCAGGCTGTTTTCGCGGCAGAACTGCCGGACTATCTCATAATAAACCGGGTCTGCTTCCAATATCACCGGCAAAGCCGCTTCCGGCCAGACAACTACGTCGGGATTGTCCCGGACTGCCTTACGGGTGATATCCAGGTATTTATTGATTATGAAATCCTTGGTGCCACTGCTCCATTTCAATTCCTGGGGAATGTTGCCTTGGATGATCGCGACCTTAAATGAGTTAATATTTAACGGCTGGGGGCCGCGGTTTAATTTGTAGAAACCGTACGCGAATGCGGCTATCAGGCATAATATCGGAACAGATAATCCCTTGATCCTCGCGCTAACCGGCAGCCGCTCGCTTCCGGCAGACGCCCGCTTAACGCATACCGCGTAAATAGCGACGTTCGCCGTCAATATCAGGAATGAAACGCCCCATACCCCGGTAATATCCGCGATCTGGATGATCGGCAGGTTTAAGCATTGGCTGTACCCGGTCAATGCCCAGCCGAACCCGGTCAAAAGGTCGCTGCGCAGGTATTCCAAAATCACCCAGAAACCAGGGACCAGAAGTATTGCCGAATTCCGATGTTTAGAAAAGAAATACGCGCAGGCGGCTCCGAATACCCCCTGGTATAAAGCCAGGTACAAAAGCATAAGCGCAAGGCCAAGCCCGGTTACATAAGCCAGCCAGTAAACGGTCGCCAGCCAGAAAATAATCCCGCCGGCATAGGCGATCAAAAAAGCCTTAACCGGGGCTTTCCCGTCTATCGCAACAAATAAAGGAATAAAACCGAACCAGGAGACGAGCCAGAATATCCCGTTAAAAAATGGCAGGCAAAGCAGTATTGCGGAAAAAGAAGACAGAACAAAAGGATTAAAGACAAATCTTTTTATCACCGGCCGATAAACCAGCTGTTTTTCTAAGCGCCGCAGCATTTTTTATATTTCTTGCCGGATCCGCAAGGGCAAGGGTCATTTCTGCCCACCCGGGCTTGCGTCTTTTTTGCAGGAGCGTGCTTTTGCTGCAAACTATCCGGAGAAAAGTCGGCATTACCCGGGGGTTGGTCCTGGCGGGGATCCGCCGGACGGCCGGCTTCCGGATGAATCATCTCCTGGCCGCCGGAATCAAAAACGCCTTTGAACCTCGCGGTCCTGGCAGGCTGGAGTTTGAAGATCATCTCCAGGGACTCCTCTTCTATCCCGGCGATCATTTCGCTGAAACCCGTAAAGGCCTCGTTCTTGTATTCGATCAAGGGGTCCCGATTCCCGTAAGCGCGCAGGCCTATGCCCTCGCGTAATTTATCCATCGCGTAAAGATGATCTTTCCACTTGCCGTCGATCATCTGCAGAAAGACCATCCGTTCCATATCCCGCATTATATCCGAGCCTACCGCCTTTTCTTTTCCTTCGTAAGCCAGCATAACCGCCTTGAGCAGATCTTCTTTTATATCGGACTTCTTGTCCTCTTTAAAAATTTTCTGGTCCAGGGACAGGCCGAATTTCTGCTGCACTCCTTCGATTATACCGGAAAGATCCTCGTCTTTTATTTCAACCGCGTCTTCTTTGATATACTGATCGACTACCGCCGCGATGACCCTTTGGGCCATTCCTGAAATATCCTCTTTGAGCGAGATGCCTCCCAGCACAGCCCGGCGCTGCCCGTAAATCACCTCTCTCTGTTTATTCATCACGTTGTCGTATTCCAGAAGCTGTTTGCGGATCTCGAAGTTATGCTGTTCGACCCGGTGCTGGGCGGTTTCGATGGACTTGGAGATCATCCTGGCCATATGCCCATCTTTCAGGGTCAAAGGCTGGCCTTCGGTATCAAGGCCATCCAAAAGCTTCATTATCCATTCCGGGGCGAACAAACGCATCAGTTCATCGGAAAAAGAAACATAGAACCTGGACGATCCCGGGTCGCCCTGACGGCCGCAGCGGCCGCGCAGCTGATTGTCGATACGCCGGGCCTCATGCCGCTCCGTGCCCAGCACATGCAATCCGCCCAGCGAAACTACTTTTTCATGCTCCTGGCTGGTCTGAGCCTTATAACCGGCGAGGGTCTTTTTGTATTCATCGTAATAAAGAGGGTCTTCCGCGCCGAATTTCTGCCTGGCTATGCTCTTGGCGATGAATTCGGCGTTGCCGCCCAATAAAATATCCGTGCCTCTTCCTGCCATATTGGTGGCGATGGTCACGGCCTTATGCCTTCCGGCCTGGGCCACGATCTGGGCTTCCATTTCATGATATTTGGCGTTAAGCACCTGATGGGGGATGCCGCGTCTTTTAAGCATCCCGGAAAGCCTTTCCGACTTTTCTATGGAAATAGTCCCAACCAGGACAGGCTTGCCTTTGTTATAATTATCGGCGATCTCTTCGACCACGGCGTTGAATTTTTCCTCTTCGGTCTTATAAACGCAATCATGGTAATTAGCCCTGATCAGGGGCCGGTTGGTAGGGATGACTACCACGTCCAGCTTGTATATGGACTTGAATTCATTAGCCTCGGTATAAGCCGTTCCGGTCATACCCGAAAGTTTCTCATACATCCGGAAATAATTCTGGAAGGTGATCGTGGCCAAGGTCTGATTCTCCTGCTCGATCTTAAGCCCTTCTTTTGATTCTATAGCCTGATGCAGGCCGTCGGACCAGCGCCTGCCGGGCATCAGCCTGCCGGTGAATTCGTCAACTATTATCACCTGGCCATCCTTGACTATATATTCGGTATCCAGCTTGAAATATTCCTTGGCCCGCAGCGCCTGAATGGTATGGTGCTTGCATTCCATGGTCTCAATGCTGTGCAGGTCAGCCACGCCCCAAAGCCGGCCTGCCTTGGATTCGCCTTCTTCCGTAAGCGAAATAGAATGTGAATTTTCATCCGCCTCGTAATCATAACCCTTAGAAAGATCCTCGCCTTTATATTTAGCGTTGATCTTCTGGGTTTCGGTGATCCGCACGCCTTTTAACTGGTCGGCGATGCGCTTGGCGGTATAATATTTATCGGTTGATTCTTCGGTAGCCCCGGAGATGATCAAAGGGGTCCTGGCTTCGTCTATTAGTATGGAGTCCACTTCGTCGACTATCGCGAAATAGAATTCCCGCTGGACCATATCCTGGATCCGGTATTTCATATTGTCGCGAAGGTAATCAAAGCCGAATTCGTTGTTCGTCCCGTAGGTTATATCGCATCCGTAAGCCGCCTGCCTCTGCTGATCATCCAGGTCATGCTGGATAACCCCGACGCTCAGGCCCAGGAATTCAAAAACCGGGCCCATCCATTCGCTGTCCCTTTTCGCCAGGTAATCGTTGACCGTCACGATATGCACGCCTTTGCCCATAAGCGCGTTAAGATACGCCGGAAGAGTGGCCACCAGGGTCTTTCCTTCTCCGGTGGACATCTCGGATATCCTGCCTTCATGAAGCATTAATCCTCCGGCGATCTGGACGTCGAAATGCCGAAGGCCGATAGTCCTGCGGCTGGCCTCCCTGACCACGGCAAACGCCTCGGCGAGTATTTCTTCAAAGGCCTTGTTCCTGGTGAATTTAAGTTTATCCTTTAACCTGTCCCTCTCCTCCGGGATGGATATCTCGCCCAGCATATCCGATATGGAATTTATCTCCGGCTCGATCTGCGCGCTCTTTTTTGTTATATGCCCCTTGAACTTCGCGGTCATCGCTTTAAGTTCCTGGTCCGAAAGCCGCTCTATTTTCGGTTCCAGCCGGTTAACCATATCCACGGTCCTGGCCACCCGGGCCATCATATTCATCGAAGATATCGGCATATCCGGATGAAGGGTTATACTCACACCGGGATAATTTCTCTTGATCGCGTTCTGCTTGCTGTTCAGGCTTATTTTTCGGATAAATCCTAACATTGGAATGCCTTTTTATTTACCGGCGATCGGCGACTTCTGGCTTTTTAAGTATGCCTGGATGAACTCATCTATTTTGCCGTCCATCACCGCGTTAACGTTGCCGGTTTCATGTTCAGTACGGTGGTCTTTTACCATGGTATAGGGCTGCATGACATAAGAACGTATCTGGCTGCCCCATTCTATCTTCTTTTTTTCAGTCGCGTGTTTGGCCAGTTCCCGCTCTTTCTGCTGCTCTTTCAATTCATAAAGCCGAGCCTTTAATATCTTTAAAGCGGTCTGTTTATTCTGATGCTGCGAACGCTCATTCTGGCACTGGGCCACAAGCCCGGTGGGGGTATGCGTGATCCTCACCGCAGTGTCCGATTTCTGCATATGCTGCCCGCCGGCGCCCTGGGCACGGAACGTCTCAATAGCCAGGTCTTTCTCGTCGATCTCTATCAGGCTTTCTTCCCCCAGGTCCGGGCTGACATCTACCGAGGCAAAAGAGGTATGCCTGCGTTTATTTGAATCAAAAGGGGATATCCTGACCAGGCGATGAACGCCTCTTTCCGCCTTCAAATAACCATATACATAATCGCCCTGGATAAGGATGGTCGCGTTCTTTACCCCGGCCTCTTCTCCTTCCAGGAAATCTGCGGTTTTTACCTTGTAACCTTTATCCTCGGCCCAGCGGGTATACATCCTCAACAGCATGCTTGCCCAGTCGCAGGCCTCGGTCCCCCCTGCACCTGCATTAATGCTCAAAAATGCGCTGTTCCTGTCGCACTCGCCATTAAGCAAGGCGTAAAATTCTATCCCCGCTACTTCCTTCTCCAGAGCGTCGACGCCCTTGTTCAATTCATCGCATAACTGCAGGTCATCAGGCTTGAGGATATCCAAAAGCTCCTTAAGCTCTTCATACCGCTTGAATGCGTTTTCCCAGGGTTCAATCCCGGACTTCAGCGCTTTTAATTCTTTGACTGTTCGGGAGGAGTTAGAATCGTCGTTCCAGAAATCGGGACTGGACATTTTTGCGGACAGTTCGTCGATCTGTTTCTTCTTGTTATCCCTGTCAAAGATAACCTCTTAGATTCTGGATATCCCCGTATATAGCCGCAAGCCTTGCTTTCAAATCATCTAACATTTATTCCTCCGTTTATCTCGTTTTTATCCCTTTTAAAGCCAGGGCGAAATCATCTTTATTATCGGCGAAGCTTACTGCTTGTTCCTCGGTGATCTTACCGGCATTGACCATTTTTACCAGCGCCTGTTCAAAAGACTGCATACCGAAAACCTCGCCCTCTTCAATATATTTAGCCATATTCACCGCTTTGTTCTCGCGGATAAGCCGGCTTATGGTCGGGGTAAGCAGCATAACCTCCGCGGCGGGGACCCTGCCCGAGCCGTCCTTTAACGGGATCAACCGCAGGGATATCACCCCTTTTAAAAGCGAAGCCAGTTGGGAACAAACCTGGGGCTGTTGATGCGGGGGGAAAAAGTTAACGATCCTTTCCACTGTCTGAGAGGCGTTCACCGTGTGCAGAGTGCTCAACACCAGCACGCCTGTCTCGGCGATCGTGATAGCCGCCGCCATTGTCTCGGTATCGCGGATGTTGCCTATATATATCACATCCGGGCTTTGCAGGGTGAATGAACGCAAGGCCGTGGGATAAGACATCACATCCTTGCCGATTTCCCGCTGATTGACTATGGAATTCTTATCCTGGAACGTGCATTCTATCGGCTCTTCCAGGGTAAGTATATGCTTATGGCTGTTTATATTGATGTACTCAATAATACTGGCGATGGTAGTGGACTTTCCCGAGCCCATGGTCCCGGTCAAAAGGATCAGTCCCCGGCGCTCCATTACCAGTTTCTTAAGCACCTCCGCCGGGAGATTCAGGTCCTCCAGCCCTTTTATCACCGAAGGGATGCTGCGGATAACGATCGACGGCCAATTGCGCTGGCGAAAGATGCTCACGCGAAAACGGTGTTTTAATTCCGGGCAATAATAAGCGAATTCCAGGTCGAGATTTTTCTTGAAAAATTCCCGGAATTCCTCGGAAATAAGCTTCTGGAAGGTAAGGTCGATATCATCCACTGAAACGACCTGATCGGTAGCATTGACCACCTGTCCGTGAATGCGCATGCGCACAGTGCCCCCGGCGCGGTAAAACATATCCGAGGCGCCCTTCTCAATCATCATCTTCAAATAATCTATTATATCCAAAAACACCCCCCTGTTGTTTTTTATTATACCACTCCGCGGCTTTTTTCAGTAGGGAAAAATTCCATGTGCCTGACAAACATCAGCCTGGCCTGCGCGTCCGTTAATATCTTCTGTTCCCTATGCACTTTAACAGCGCCTTTTCTGAAGCCAAAAGCGCTCTTTTGCGTTCCCTGCCCAGGGCATAACCTCCCGGGCTATTGTCGCTTTTTATTACCCGGTGGCAGGGGATAATCAGTAGATACGGATTGTTTTTAAGCGCCTGCCCTGCGGCCCTGGCTGCACCCGGTTTCCCCGCCCTGGCAGCCACCCATTTGTATGTGCGCACCTGGCCGAAAGGGATACCCATTATTATTTTGCATACTTTCCAGGCCCAGGCGGTCATATTATTCCAGGATTTTTTTCTTATGCAAAAGGTGGTGGTATTTCAAGGCGAACCTATGCGCCTCATCCCTCACCCTGCGGATAAGGTTAAGTCCGGGGCTGTCCAATCTCATCTTTAGGACCTCTGAACCTCGCTTAGTATAAATGTTCTCTTCTTTTTTCGCTATGCTTATCAGCGCGAGGTCCAGCCCAAGCTTTCTTAACTCGTCTTCAGCAGCCAGAAAATGTTGTTTCCCGCCGTCAATCAGGACCAGGTCGGGCAAATCCCTTTTTTCCTCTTTTAACCGGCTGTACCTGCGCCGGACCGCTTCCCGGAGCATGCTGTAATCATCTATTCCAGAAACAGTTTTGATCCTGAACCTGCGGTAATTATCTTTATCCGGGGAGCCCTTATAGAAACTGACCATTGAGCCGCAGGCCTCTTTGCCTGAGATATTGGATATGTCGAAACCCTCTATGCGCAAGGGCAGATCCTTGATCCCGGATATTTTCTTCAGATCCTCCATCTCTTCATTCCCCGGGGCGAAGCCGCCTTTAGCAATTGCGCTCAAGGCGGAAATCTGGTCGCGGATCCGGCCGGCATCCTCGAACTTTCTTTCTTTTGAAAAGCGCTCCATTTTCAAAGCTAGGTTATATATCAGTTTTTCATACCGGGAATCCAAAAACATGCGGATATCTTCAATGATACCTTGGTAATCTTTTCGGCTGACCTTATCCGCGCAGGGCCCGGGGCAAAGTTTCAGCCGGTAATAAAGACAGGGGATTTTCGGCATACTCTTGCAGGAACGGAAACCGAATACCTGGCGGATGACCTTTAACGCCTGGCGCAAGAGCTGGGCGCTGGTATACGGGCCGAAGTACGAAGCGCTATCATTATCAGCCCGGGATTTCTGCCGGCAGATGGAGACCACCGGAAAATCCTCGCCTGATATCCGGATCAAAGGGAATGACTTGTCGTCTTTAAGGCTGATATTATACTGCGGCTGTTTCTCCTTTATCAACGCCGCTTCCAACAACTGCGCCTGTGATTCAGTGGGAGTAAGGATATGCTCCAAGCCGGCTATTTTGGCGACCATTGCCTGGGTCTTGGCGGAAAGAAAACGGCTAAAATAAGACTGCACCCTTTTTTTTAGGGATTTGGCTTTGCCGATATAAATAATCTCTCCGGCGGCGTCCTTGTAAATATAAACCCCGGGGAGGTCCGGCAAAGAATCGACTTTCGCTCTCAGGTTGCCTTTATCGTTCATGGCCGATTTACCAGTCCTAAGTCAGGTTCTGATAATAATTCATTATCGATCCCAGCGAGTTCTTTACCTGGATCGTCAGATAAAAGCTGATCAGGGCCACGATCACGCTGATAATTATTTTTTTATTCCGGCTGATGCGCGGGTTAAGCCAGAGTAACGGCAAGGCCAGAGGTCCGACGCACAAAAATGCCATTACCAGCGCGGCCGGCTTGAAATACCATTTTTCAGGCTGCTTCTTCACCAGCATCTCCTGACAATGTTTACACTTGATCGCCTCATCTTGGATCTCTTCCGCGCAAAAAGGGCATTTCTTCATCCGGCTACCTTCTTTCCAAAAGCCATTGTCTTTTCCCGGATACCCGGGATTTTCTTTACCTCTCCGGACTCGCCCGCATCAGCCACCAGCAGCGATTCGAATTTCATACTGCTATAATCCGCGGTTATAGCGAAAGGTTTCTCCAGGCTATCTAAACCTACGTCCTCAAAAGCGCTGGCAATCAAAGCCAGGGTCTTGCCTTTCAAAGGGGTTTCCATGGTATCCGCTTTATTGTCCCATTTGTATAACGAGAACATCCGGTCCATTATCAGTTTAAGCTGGGCGCTGGGTCCGTAAAAATAAAGCGGGGTTGCCATAATGATCGCGTCAACTTCCGCCATTTTTGCCAGCACCGGCCCGGCTTCATCATCGATAACGCATCGGTATTCTTTTATCTTTTGGCATCTTCTGCAAGAAACACAGCCGGTGGATTTATATTTCAGGAAAGCGGCATTAACAACCTCGACTTGCGCGCCTTTTTCCCGGGCGCCTTCGCAAAACCAATTAACCAGCATTGAGGTGTTCCCGTTCTTCACCGGGCTTGCGTTAATTACCAGCATCTTTTTAATCATACCCACCCCTATTCAGAAATTACAATTCAACAGGACCATGAACGGGATATTTTCCGAGTCGCCGTTATAATTTACCAGTCCTATCTGCAAACCCTTCAAAGAATCGGTCATATTTATAGCCCCGATCTGAACGCCGCTCACCCCCCGGGAATAATTGAACACCCCGATCTGCAATCCCGTCATTACCCCTTCGACATGATTGACGGCGCCGGTTTGAAATCCTGAAAAATTATCCTTGATCATATTCAATAAGCCGTCCTGATAACCAATGAAGCCTTCGCTTACATTGTTGATCGCTCCTAATTGCGCGCCGTGGACAAAACCATGGTCAAAATTAAACGCGCCTAATTGCACGCCGGTAAGATCGCCTTTCACGATATTGACCAACCCGATACCCGAGCCGACAAACCGATCTCCCGTATAATTAAGCAACCCGGCCTCCCAGCCGAATGACGAGCCGTCTACCCAATCCACCACTCCCAATTGCAAACCCGTCATATTCGATCCGGTCCTGGTCCAGCCGCTGGATAAAGAAAGCCCGGCCACCTCATTATCGTCATTAGTGAAAATAAGATTGACCCTTAATCCGTAAATAGGATCTCTTGCGGCAACCAATTGAATGGGGCTGAAAAGGCCTAACTGGACCGGCTTAGGCCCGTCCGCGAACGCCGCATTCCCCGTCCCGCACAAGATCACAAAACCCAGCAAAAATATTCTCCTGATCATGCTTTCTCCTTCTTATTTTACTTTAATCACTTTTATGTTTTAACAAAAAACTCGCCGGTCAAAAACATTTATTTATAATCCGTTGCCGCGCCGATAGTTGCCGGCAACGTCTACAGGGTGAGGGATAAGATTAAATCGCCGGCTTGCTCCCCTTAACCCAAACCGCCAGCTTGCGCATCTCCTCCACCTTGAGCGCGGAACACAATCCCGCGTAAGCAGCGACTCCGCAGACGATCGGGAACAATAGCTTAAAAGCGCGGTCCAGTAAATGATTATGGATAGCCGGGTCCAAACGCGAGGCAGAATAACAAACCGCGGCCATGCCTATGCTGGCCAGAATGACCTTAAGCGCCACAATGAAGAGAGGCCGGCAGTCAAAACCGTTGATCCTTTTTTGCAGGATGTAAAAAAGCGCGCAGAAACTGGTTATGCCGGAGATCGACGTGGCTAAAGCTATGCCGGATATCTTCATCGGGGATATCAGTATCGCGTTAAGGCCTACATTAATTATTAAAGCCAGGACGGATATTTTAGCGGGGGTTACCGTGTCCTTTAAGGAAAAAAAACAGTTCTGCAGCATCTTTACCCCGCCGTACGCGGCCAGGCCGATGCTGTAAAAAAATAGCGCGTCCGCGGTCATCCGTACCGAATGCAGGTCAAACCTTCCGCCGCCGAAAAGGTTTTTAACCAGGGGCCCGGATAAGACCATAAAAGCCGCTGAAGCCGGAACCATCAGGAAGAATATCATCTTCAAGCCGAAGTTCAGGGTAGCTTTCAGTTTTTCCCGATCCGGCTCTAAGGCCTGTTGCGAGAATGTCGGCAAGATCGCCTGGGAAAGCGAATTGCTGAATATGCCCAAAGGGAACTGGATCAACCGGTAAGAAAAATACAGCGCGGCTACCGCTCCTTCGCCCACGATAAACGCCAGGGAACCGAATATGGAATCCACAAAATTGTTCAAATGGTAGATCGCCGAACTGAACAGCCGAGGGGCCATCAACCCCCCTATCTGTTTTATTGCCGGATGCCCGAGATCCCTCTTGAACCCGAAACGGAAGCCTTTTTTATACAACACCGGTATCTGCACTGCCAACTGCAGCAGGCCTCCGACCAACACGCCGGCGGCCAGACCTTTTACGCCCTCGCCCCAGATCAAGGCGCAGGCGATTATGGAGATATTCAAAAGACAGGGGGAGAACGCAGGGACGCTGAAATGTTTCAGGGTATTAAGTATGGCCATGGCATAAGCGGCCAGGCCGATCAGTAATATATAAGGGAATACCAGCCGGGTCAAAAGTATCGTGGCTGCAAGCTTTTCCGGAGAAGCCGCAAAACCCGGGGCGATCAAACGCACCATCAGCGGGGCAAAAACCACGCCCAGTATGGTGACCCCGCAGAGAACGACTAAAATGACGTTCATCAGCACATTCGCCAGCGCCCAGAATTCTTCTTTGGTCCGTTTGACCGAATATTCGGTCAAAACCGGGATGATCGCGGCATTAGCCGCGCCTTCACCCAAAAGATCGCGCAGCAAATTAGGGATCTTAAAAGCGATAACGAATGCCTGGGCATAGATATACACGCCAAAAAGCCTGGCAATGACCATATCCCGGATAAAACCCAGAATACGCGAACAAAGCGTGGCAAAACCAATGACCCCCGCAGACCTGGCCAGGCCTTGATGGGATAGATTAGAGGTTTTATTTATTGACATGGATTTATAAGTATGCTATAAAATATTACACTTAAGGCCCCTCGCCTTGGCTGAAATATACGGATAAAACACGGCTCGGGGTTAAATTTTCATTGCTTCGCAACTCAAATTTAAGGAGAATAACATGCCTAATCGTAAAGCCGCGGTAAAAAGACTGCGCGTGGATAAAAAAAGACACCAGCGTAACCTTAAGATAAAGACTGAATTGAAAAAGGGCTTAAAAAAACTTCAGGCATTGTTAACCGCCAAGAATTCCGCCGAAGCTAAAACCTCTTTGGCCAAGGTCTTCTCTTTGCTGGATAAGGCCGCCAAGAAAAAGATACTTCACCCGAACACAGCAAACCGCAAAAAAGGGCGCTTAGCTAAGAAAGTCCTTAAAGCTGCATAAATTCACGATCAACCGTTCCAAAACAAAACCGGGATTCAACTTCCCGGTTTTGATTTCTATATCGCTTTGAAGAAGAAGCTTAATCCTTTTTTTTAGTTCCGCGGGGCTAAGCCCCTGCCTCTGCCAACTCGCCCGTAATCCCCCCAATATGCGCACAGGGTCTTCCCCGTCATCCAAAAGCTGTTTCAGGATATTCAAGCTGGCTGCCGCCTGTTTTGCTTCTATCTTACGGCTCAGGTCAAACACATTCAACTGTCTTGCTTCACTGAAACGCGCCACCTGGCAATAACCGGATATTTTACGGATGAATTCATCGTTCGCTGTTGTCCGTCCGGCATCAAGGACCAGAATTATCTGAGGTTGAGGGTTCTTTACGTAACCCGTCAGGAACTCTTTGGCGTCTGCTTTAAGTTCGCGGCAGTTGCGCACCACCACCACCCTGCGGGAAAGGTTTAAAGGAAAGAATAACAGTTTTTCCTGGAGCCCCTTAAGGTCCAGGTCTTTGGCGTATAATATGTCGAGATTGAATTCCTGGGTTTTTAAGGGGAGGGATTCCTGTTTTATCCTGGCCAAAACCGCGTCTTTGGAGAGATTATCTTCTCCCAGGAATAAATGCACAGAGTTTTCTTTTCTTACCATTGCTCAACTACGCGCTCGACTATCCTGCGGCAGAGGTCTTTTTCAGCGTCGCTGATAGCCGCATCCTCGGTCTTCATCTGTGCTCCGCTGACAAAATAAGTGGCTTCTCCGGTAAAATTCTTTTCTTCCCAGAGCAGCTTATTTTCCCTGTTATCCCACAGGCTTATATTAACTATCAGGTTCATCCGGTATTCCTGCGCGTTGTCGCTGGTATCGTACCTGAGGCCGTCCTTGCGGAATTCCAGGAGTTCGCCTTTCATCACCAGGTCAGCGGATTCCATGGACACCGGCTTTAGGTTGCCGTCAAAGAGGAAACGGTTGATCAGCGATTTGGTGACATCCGTATCCAGCATAGGCCGGTAAAGCTTATATTTATTCCCGGCGTCCATCTCCCGGGTAATATCGATCTTATTGACGAAAGGCGTGATATATATGGTCCTGTACTTGTCATTGATCAAGGAACGGGTGGTATAACCGCACCCCAGAAGCTCGGCGATGAAAAACCCCATAAAGGCTATGACGCAATAGCGCATATTTTTCATTTTTTGCTCTCCATTATCTCTATCCGTTCCAAAGCCTTTGCCGCCCACGCGCTGGTGGGATTTTTATTGATTATCTCCTCGTAATATATCTTTGCCGCGGTAAACGCCTTTTGTTTCTCATAGAAGCCGGCGATCTTAAAATTGCTTTCGGATTCTTTTTCGCTCAACTGCTGGATATTCTTCTGGGCCTCACGGGAAAGGGCGATGTCCGGATGTTCCTGGACGAATTCCTCGAATTTCTGCTTGGCCTCCTGGGTGGCGCCCTGATCATATTCCGCGGTCTTGGAAAGGCTGGCCCGGCTTGAGGCGATCTGGAATTTGGCGGCTGACGCCCATTCGCTTTCCGGGTAGATGGTAACTACTTTATTAAAAGCCTCTTCCGCTTCATCCAGCCGCAACAACCCTTTCAGGACCATACCCAGTTTATATTCCGCCTGGCTGGCCAAAGGGCCATAAGGCGCGTTCTCTACTACCTTGGTAAATATCTCGACAGCGGGATTCTCGACAAGGAACCCGGCGCCTTTCTTAGCGGCCTTGCCTCCGGCCATAAAGATCTCGCCTATCTTGAATTCCCGCTCGTTTATCTCGGCAATCCGCTCGGAAAAAGGATATTTATCGATCACCTTCTGATACGACTTGAACGCCGCATAGAGATTACCCTGCGATTCATCGATCAACCCCAGATAATACTGGCTCTCCGCCGCCTCAGCGGATTTAGGATAATTCTTCATCAATTTCCTGAATTCGCGCTTAGCCTGCTCGTGATTCTTCGCCTCATAAAAGGATTTAGCCAGGTCAAACTGGCCCTTGGGAGTAGCCTTGACCGAGGTCTTGGGATTTGTCCACTTGCCGGTCTTAGGCGTCCATATCCAGTAAGGATAAGCGCTTTCCACGCCCAATCCTAAGAAAATAACTATAAAAACCAAGAATATTCTTTTCATAATATTCTAAGTTAACACAGCGAAATAGCTTTGTCAATACATTCTCAAGCGGGTTCTTTACCGGAGGTAAAAATAGGCTTTAGGCAGGCTGATCAACAGGAAATTTACCTGTATAAGCAGGTTGACCGCCAGTTCCGCAACTGGGACTAAACTCGCGCAGAGCCAAGCGGATAACCAATTTGTAACTACCAGGCTGAAACCCAGCAGGGTGATTAATCCGGCTAACGGCACAATAACCAGGTTAGCCAATACAGTCACCGGGGAAACCATGCCGAAATAATAGGCGATGAATCCGGCAGTGCAGATCCAGGCGGAAAAAGATACCAGAAAACTGTCAATAAAGCATGCGGCAACCCGCGCCTTTAGCTTTTCCATATTCAACATCCTTTTAAGGACCGGGTATAAATAGACTAAGGCGATGACGCTGACAAAAGAAAGCTGAAAACCTATGTCAAACAATTCCCGGGGTTCAATCACCAAAATAAGCAACGCGGCTGCCGCGCAGGCATTATAGATATCCGCTTCCCTTCTCAGATAATAGGCGAAGCCCAGAACCAAAGCCATTATTGTGGCCCGGACAACCGGGTTGCTGGCTCCGGTCATCAAACAATAAACCAGCATTAAAGGCAAAGCCAGATAAAAACGGATATTACGGCTTATCCGGAAGATCTTGAGGCCCGAGAAGATCAGAACAATAACAATCCCCACATTAAATCCGCTGACCACCAGAATATGCACTGTGCCGGATTTCATCATTGATCTGTAAATAAGCGGCGGCACGCCTTTTTTCTCGCCCAGAACCATCGCGTCAATGATCCCCGCGGCTGCCGGTGAAAGGCGCTTATAAATAACCCGCTCTATTCCCTGCTTTAACCTGAAACTGAATCTCTTAAGCAGGCTCGCCTTATTTTGCCCCAGGACGATTGCCCGGATCGGATTGTCTACTTTCATTAACAGATATACGCCCTGGTCATACAGGTAATCCGCGTAGCCTCTCTTTCTCCGGGAAGGTCCGGAGCCTGCGCCGAAGAAAGGGCGGACTAATCTTCCGGACAAAAGCAGGATATCCCCGCAATTCAAAAACTTTTCCCCGTTGATATTAACTATAAGCTTACCGCAGCAATTGCGTTTAGACCGGTCAAGGCAGAATTCGCGGCTCGCCAGCATAAAGCTGGTTTTACCGTCCCGGAATACCGGCTGGTCGACAATATAACCTTTAACCTGACAGATATTATCCCTGGCCTTATAACCCAACCAGCGGATGTGAGACGCCGGCAATACCCGGCTGTTGGCGTAAGAAGCGGACCCGGAACAAAAAACCAGCAATAATATCAGCGTATCTTTGTACCTGTTCCGGGAGGGCAGACAAAATACAGCCAGGCATAATCCCGCTGTCAGTCCGTAACTAACAATGAACGGCATCTTTAACGCGGCGCAACAGATTATCCCTGAACAAAAAAGAGCTGTTATCCAAACAAGGGGATGTTTCATCGGCCTATTCCACGAAAACCGACTGCCTCAAGCGTTCAAACCGGGATTTATTCAGGCCCTTTAACCGGCTTAACTCCTGCAGATCATTGATCCTGCTTTTTTTCAGGCGGTATTCGATTATGCGCTGGGCCAGCTTCTCCCCTATCCCCGGGATGCTCTTTAAAGCCGCCTTGTCCGCCTGATTAATGTTGATCTTACCGGCATTGCAGCTGATGCAGGCAAAGGCCCTTACCGGAGCATACCTCTTGGACAAAAATTTAATGCCGATACCCAGCAAGGTCATGCATAAAAGAAACAGTATGGCCTTGCGTTCCTGGCTGGTGAACACAAACATAGCGGTCAGCCCCCTTTCTACTTCAATAGACGTAAAAAAGAGGCAAATCTAACAGGGGTTTTCGCGAAAATACAGGAAGGCTGCTTTTATACTACGATATTGATAAGTTTGTTGGGGACAACAATGAAATTACGGATAGGCTTACCGCAGATCCAGGCCTGCAATTTTCCATCGGCAAGGACCATTTCTTTGAGCTGTTCGGGAGGGGTATTGACAGCGGTATCCAGTTTTGAGCGGACCCTGCCGTTAACCTGGACTACCATTGTCACTGTTTCTTCCACCAGTTGTTTCGGGTCATATTCAGGCCAGGAAGCCCGGAAGATGCTTTCGCTGTTGCCCATACCCTGCCAAAGCTCTTCACAGAAATGCGGGGCGATCGGACAAAGCAAACGGACCAGGACAGAAAACGACTCTTTATCCGAACCTTCCTGGTATATGGCGTTGACGAACTCCATAAGCCCGGCTATGGCGGTATTGAACTTGAATTCCTCCATATCCGAGCTGACCTTCTTGATGGCCTTATGCATCGCCTTTACCAGCCCGGGTCCGGATTTTTCTTTCAGATTGTCCCGGATGCGCCAGACCCGGTTCAGGAATTTAAACGCGCCGTCCAGCCCCCGGTCATCCCATTCCAATTCGGTTTCCGGAGGAGCGGCGAAAAGCATGAACAGCCGCAAAGTATCCGCCCCGTATTTGCCGATCATCGAATCCGGATCAACGATATTGCCGCGGGACTTTGACATAACCTCGCCGTCCTTAAGGACCATTCCCTGCGTAAGCAGTTTCTTGAACGGCTCGGAAAAATCGATCATACCCAGGTCTTTAAAGAACTTGGTGAAAAAGCGCGAGTATAATAAATGCAGGATAGCGTGCTCGATGCCTCCGATATATTGATCTACCGGCATCCAGTACCCCGCTTCTTTCTTATCGAACGGCTCTGACGCGAGATCCGGCGAGCAGAAACGCAGAAAATACCATGACGAGTCGAAGAAAGTGGCCATTGTGTCGGTCTCCCTGCGGCCGGGGCCCGAGCATTTCGGGCAAAGGCATTCCACGAATTCTTTTACCTTGCCTAACGGAGATCCGCCCTCTCCGGTGAACGGCGCGTCTTTAGGCAGTTCTACGGGCAGGTCCGCGTAAGGCACCGGAACTGTCCCGCATTTCGGGCAATAGATCACCGGGATAGGCGTTCCCCAGTAACGCTGGCGGGAAATGAGCCAGTCGCGTAAACGCCAATGGGTCTGGACCTTACCCATCCCCTGTTGTTCCATCCACTCGGCGATCTTTGTTTTTCCTTCGCTGTTGGTCAATCCGTTGAAATCCCCGGAATTAACCTGGACCCCTTCTTCCTCATACGCCTCTTTCATTTCCTCAACGCGCAACCGGGAATCCTTAGGCTTGATGACCACGCGCATCGCCAGGTTGTGTTCTTTGGCGAATAAGAAATCCCGCTGGTCATGGGTAGGCACAGCCATGATCGCTCCGGTGCCGTATTCCATCAACACGTAATCAGCTACCCAGACAGGGATAACTTCGTTATTAACCGGATTTACCGCGTAGCTGCCGGTAAAAAAACCCTCTTTCTTGACATCCGACGAGGAACGTACTATCTTGCTTTCTTTGCTTACCTTTTCGATGAATTTAAGCACCTCTTTTTCCTGCGGCTTGCCTTTGATCAATTCTCCCACCAAAGGATGTTCCGGTGCCAGGACAATATAAGTCGCCCCGAAAATAGTATCCGGCCTGGTGGTAAATACCGGGATCGTCGTATTATTATCCTTGCGCCGGAAATAGATCTCGCTCCCTGAGCTTTTGCCGATCCAATTGGTCTGCATGGCGATCACTCTCTGAGGCCAATGTTCAAGCCCAGCCAGGTCTTCCAGCAGCCTATCTTTATATTCGGTGATCTTCAAATACCACTGCTCCAGCTCTTTCTGCTCGACCTGGACATGGCATCTCCAGCACCCGCCGTCAATGACTTCTTCATTGGCCAAAGTTGTGGCGCAAGAAGGACACCAGTTGACCGCCGATCCTTTTTTATAGGCCAAGCCTTTTTCCAGCATCTTCAAAAAGATCCACTGGTTCCATTTATAATAGCTGCTGTCGCAGGTAGATACTTCCCGCGACCAGTCATAAGAAAGGCCCATCTTTTTAAGCTCGACTTCCATATCCCGGATACACTTGTGCGTCCAGGTATCCGGCTGGGTTTTATTCTTGATAGCCGCGTTCTCCGCGGGCTGGCCAAAGGCGTCAAACCCCATCGGGTGCAGAACCGAGAACCCGCGCATCATCTTATACCGGCTGCACACATCGCCGATAGTATAATTGCGCACATGGCCCATATGGATCTTCCCTGAAGGATAAGGGAACATCTCCAGACAGTAAAATTTAGGCCTGGACGAAGACACGGCCTTAAATGTGCCTTTATCCTGCCAATACGCCTGCCATTTGCCCTCTATTTTCTTGAACTCGTATTCCATCTCTTAAGTTTTATCCTTCTGCGGTATAAGCGAGATCAGCGTCCTCAGCCCGCGCAGAATATTCTCCGTACTGCAGGGCTTAGTCAAGTACTGATCCGCTTCCATACTGTAGCATTTCCTGGCTGTATCCAGATCCTGCTGCGCGCTGATGATGATCACCGGCCTCCAGCGCTCATTATATTTCTCCCGGATCTGCTGCAATACCTCGAAACCATTAAGCTTGGGCAGCATCAGGTCCAGAAGTATGACATCAGGGTCGTTCTCCCTGACCCGGGTCAACGCCTCTTCTCCGTCATAGGCCACTGAAACCTGGTAGCCTTCCCGGGTTAATATCCTGGCCAAAGGCTCGGCGATATCTTTTTCGTCGTCTACTACCAATAATCTATGGGACATTTATTAAAACCTTCTGTAAGGGTATCTATTTTTTTAATTTACGGACGGTATCCAGATTGATCCTGTCGGCATTATCGTTGTCCTTGGGTGTCTCCAGGATGAACGCGGTATCCTTCAACCGGCTGTCATTGACCAGCCTTTTAAAACCTGCTAATTTTATATTACCCTTGCCGATATGCGCGTGCCGGTCGCGCCTGCTGCCCAGTTTATCCGCGGTATCATTGATATGCACCAGCTTCAGCAGTTTCAGGCCGACCAGCCGGTCCAATTCAGCGATGGTCTTTTTATAACCTTCAGCGCTGGCCAGGTCATAACCTGCGGCGTAGGCATGGCAGGTATCCAGGCATATCCCCACCCTGCTTTTATCCTCGATCCCGGCGATGATCTGCTTTTGATGCTCGAATTTATAACCCAGCCAGGATCCGGAACCGGAGGTATTCTCCAAGAGCACGCCCACCTTCATCCCCCGGGTCTTGTCCAGGATCTTATTCAAGGCCTGCGTGATCCGCTTTATGCCTTTTTCTTCGCCGCTTTCCTTATGGCTGCCCATATGGGTGACTATATAGTCAGCACCGAGCAGTTCAGCTTCGCGGACATCCTCTATATAAGCCCTGATCGAGCCCTGATAAAGGATATTATAAGGAGAAGCCAGGTTGATCAAATAAGGCACGTGTATAAAAACCGGCGATATATTGTATTTGCTGCGCCTGGCCCGGAACTCCTCGATGTCCTCCGTGGCGATCTTGGATTTACGCCACTGCTGGGGGTCGCGGGAGAATATCTGCATAGTATTGCACCCCAGGGCGGCAGCCCGGTTTACAGACTCATAGATATGGCCGGCAATGGAAACGTGAACGCCTAATAGCATACGCAGATTGTAGCATAACCCAGGCTAAAGGTCAAATCAGGATAGGGTGTAAAAGGCGGCTTAGTTGATATCTCTGGATATTACCGCGGTAGCGCAAGCCAGGCCGCCCGCCCCGTTGGCCAATTCGGCAAGTTTAAGCTCCGCGGCTATTTTGATCTTGCGCTTGCGGTAAAATTCCCTGGTTCGCGGACAATCAGCGGGCATAATGATCTTGCGCGGGGCAACGCAAACAATGTTCATCGCCTGTTTTTCTTTGACCTCGGCATTAGCCGGGACTTTTATGATCTTTATCTTATTATTCCGCAGCAGATCAAACAGATCCATATACGGGTAATCAGCCCTGACCAAAGCCAAATCCGAATCTATTAACTGCAGACTGCCCAGCAGGTGCAGCGTGATTTTAGGCGCGGGCACGCTGATACAGCGTATCCCTTGTCCGGCCAATGTCTTTTTGACCTGCTTAAACCCTGCTGCATTAGTCCGCCTGCCAACGCCAACCACAACCAGCTTGTTATTCAGCCATAAGGCATCCGCGGCTTCAAAAGTTCCTTGCCCTTTAACCGCCCCGATCACCGGGATGCCGGATCCTTTCAGTAATTTTCTAACCTGACCGGGCTCCTTGCTTCTCACGGAACTGGCCATCTTCGCTATTATCGCGCCTTTAGGGCTCATAAAGAAAAGATCCCGGGTGTATATCAGATTAAATAAATTCTGTCCGGCACGATCCGGATTATCCCGCGGTTTAAGCATAAACACCTTAATGCTTAACCTGCGAAAACATTCTTGGATCTTGCGGTATTCTTTTTTGATCCCCGGGTAATCTATCCTGCGTAGATGCAACACGCTTTCCGGATCAGTGATATTCGCTATTTCCGGACCGGGCTGATAAAGCAGCACCCTGCGCAGCCGCTTATATTCCGAATCCGGGAAATTATTTCCGGGCATGCGCATTAAAACCACTCCTTGGTATTTCTTATGTCATATCCCAGGGATCGGGCCATCCGGCCGATCCGCTTATCCTTCAAGAACGGGGCCAACAAGCGCGCCCTGGCTTTCCAACGGTATGGCTTCGGGCTCTTGGTCGCCTGAACGACCGGAAGTTTATCCAGCCCGAGCATATGAATATCCTTTTTATCCAACCCGATAAAATCAAATATATTTTCTACCTCGGTTAACCTGCGGCCTCTGCCAGAGATGATATTCTCGTATTTTACCTGAAGGCTGTTTCTTTTTCCGCTGGCCTTGATATGATCCCGTATTGCCTTATTGGCGCTGTACCACTGAAAAGCGCAAACCTCTGCCAGGGCTTTTCCGGCGTACCCCTGCCAGCCTTCCGGCAGATCATATTTCCACCACCATTTACCCCAATCATATTTATTAGAATACCCCCGGATATTCAGCTCTTTCACCTTAGCCCTGCCGGAAGCGCACAATCTTTTAAGATTATGCGAGAAGAACCCCCTAAAAAGCCATCCGTCATACAAACCATTGATCGAACCAAAAGGATTCCGGGTCAAATGGATAATCTTGATATCGGCGTTAGGCAGCAACTGCCGCAAAAAAGGCATATTGTAACAATCTGCCGTGGATTTTAAGAACAGGATATTATCTTTTAGGCCGGTTTTCGAGGGCGTTACCCTGGGAGATAAAAGAATAAACGGCGGCTCTTCTAGCAATACTAAATCATTCGGCGGTCCTTGAGGCAGGGATATCCCGGGGAAAGCGCCCCTTACCAACTCCTGCCGGATATCATAATAATACGGATTTATCCCCGGATATTTCCTTCTCAGCGACCTGATCAGTTCCAGATAGAAGCGCTCTTTTTTAAAAACCGCGCTGGACGCGCCGTATCTGCGGAAAGCCCGCGATGCGCATTCCCGGAATATAACGTAGGAAAACCCGATCTGCGGCCATTGCAAAGGGAAACGCAAAGCCAGGTCATCTATATACTCATCCAATAAGCGTTTATCAGTAAAGATACTGCCCGGGCGGGAGCCGGAAGAAAGATCGCTGAAGAGATCCCGTGAAAGGCCTGCTTTCTTTTCAGATATACGGCCCAGGGCAGCAGGTATCCTATCGGATAAAGAAAGGTCGGAAGAAAACCCGTTTAACTTGTAGAACGGCGCAGCCTCGCCGGTCAAAGAATATAACCGGGATGATCTCTTCAATACCGCGTATAGTAAGCTTGAACCGGACCGGGAAGCCGAGCTGATCACAACCGCCTTGCGCACATCCGCCAGCCCGGAGTCCCGCCATAACAACCATTGCCTCTTGGCCGCGATCTTGTCAAATATCCGCTGCCTGAGATCCAACACCCTCTTGATCTGCTTATCCGCTGGGTTTATCTTATCCGGCATCTGCGCATGACCCCGATAAATTTAAGGAACCAAAATTTCTTAAGCCTTAACCCGGCGTTTTTGTCCCGGAACAAATGCGCCAGCTGCACCTTTATCATAAGAGCTGTCTCCTCGATCAGGTAACGCAGCTTGAACTTGACCCCGCCGGACCTGCGGCTTTCCGAGAGATAAAAAGGCTCGGTTAGATTATACGAGAAATGGTCGAGTTCTTCCCCGGCCATAGTTTCGATCAAAGATACCTCTTGAGGTTTCAGGCTTTTCTTGAATTTATCGAAATTGCCTTTTAGGATCGGCTTGGAAGTATTTGCCCAGGCCGAGCTCAACCCCGAGCTTTTTTTTGCCTCTTCGCCGGTGAAGAAAAAAAGCATGTCTTCAACGTACGGTTCGTCAAGGAAAGCGCACAGATCCCGGATCGTCTTTTCCGGATCGGTCAGGAGACCCTCATAACGCAGAAGGAATATTTCTTCTTTCGGTAATTTACTCAACCAGTATATGCCGGTCTGCTGCTCTTTTTTCCACAGTCTGGCGGTATAATAAACGCAGTAGCGGTTAAAGATCGTCTTCTTGGCCGAAACCGCCACATCCCGGCAATCACGCACCATATATATGAACCTGGCGTTCGGATAATATCTTCTGACCAGTCCGACATGGTCGATCATAAAAGTGCTCTTACAGCCCCATCTCTTCTTGCCGGTGCTCTCCAGGTATTGGTCGTATACAGCGAAGTATATGCTGATGAGGCTTTTATCCAGGGCTGTTCGGAATATTTTTCCCCTGTCCAGCCCGATCTCCCAGGGATACGGATGCAACTCAACAGACCTGGCCACGTCATTGATCAGCAGCCGAAAGTTACGGTCGACGGCAAGATCGCCGTAAAACTGCTCTAATCCAAAAAAATTCTTGAGGATATGGGGGGGATGCGGTATGGCGATGTCAGGATGGGAATTCAGGATCAACCGGAGAAGGTTAGTCCCGGAACGTTCCGTGCCTATAATGAATATCGGATCCATTTGGCAATATTTACGGCTTATTCAATACGGTGTTATTTTTTTCCGCAGGCGATAACCATCTTCATCGAATCGAAAATGTCCCTGCCGGCAAAACGCACATTGTGGGTCCTCTTAAAATCTTCCGGGGCCCGGCGGTAGGCCTCTTTTATCTTTTCTTTTGCGCCTTTCGATATAGCCCCGTTATCTATCCATTTATTGACCGATTCACGGGTGATGTATTCTACGTTCTTTATCCCGGAAAATCCATTCCGCTTAAGGGCAAGTGAAACATCCTGCGGCAGGAAAAAGTTCTTACGCGCGGGATTACGCAGCCTCTGCACATGAAAGGTCAATTGGCGGTCGGCTTGGCTGTGCGCGGTCAAATGGCATAAAACCACTTTGCCTGAAGGCTTTAAAACCCTGAGCATCTCCGGCAACACCTTATCCAAATGCATGAATTGCAGGCCCTGGCGGCATACGCAAATATCAAAACTGCTGTTCTTAAAAGGCAGTTTCTCGGCGTTGCTCAACACCGTAGCGTCGGCAGAACCCTGCGCGCGCGCGATCATCTGCCTGCAGTTATCCAGGCCTACCACATAACCCGCCTTCCGGCGGAACACCTGTGAGATCTTGCCTGTGCCGATAGCCACATCCAAAACCCGGGAGGTCTTTGACGCCCCGGACAACTGAAGCATTTTTTTGATAAGGGTCAGGTCATTTACCCAATGCGAGGAATTGTCGTATTTTGCCGCTCTTTTCCTGAAGTGATTTCCGGGGTTTTGGCTGGGATAAGACCTGACGGTCATTTTTATTTTTTTCCGAATAAGCAAAACGAATGTTCCCTGGACTGGGTAAAGCCGATCTTATCCAGTATTTCCCGGACACAATCCTCGACATTCCTGGACTCGGTGTTGATCACCATATCCGGATGCGCCGGGCTATCAAAAGGCGCCGAAACGCCGGTGAAATCCCTGATCTGTCCAGCCCGGGCTTTTTTATACATCCCTTTTACATCCCTTTGCTCGCAGACCTTCGGGCTGCATTTGACAAAAGCCAGTTTAAAGTTGCCGATAATATCTTTGACCATATTCCTCAATTCATCGGACGGAGAAACAAAACTGGCTATGACGAAATTGCCGTTGTCGTTGAATAATTTAGCGACGCAGGCGATGCGCCGGAGATTCTCTTTCCGGTCATCAGGAGAGAAGCCCAGGTCGGAATTCAAGGTGCTACGGACATCGTCGGCGTCCAGATGCACGGCCTTGAAACCCCGGTTAGACATCTCTTCCTTCAATCGCTCAGCTATAGTAGTCTTTCCCGAACAAGGCAGTCCGGTCAGCCAAAGGGTCGTGCGCAATAATTTTATGTACTCGGCGACCTCTTTCGGCACATTATCGTCTTTCCCGGCGCGCACATTGGTGCCGGAGATCTTTTCTATGTCGGCGGGCGGGTCTATCCTGTTCACCTCGTAACCGACATTCCTGCCGATATTAATGCTGGTAATATCCGGGATAATGATTATCTCGACCCTGTCTCCGTAGACCCTGCGGATCATCTCCGCCCGCTGTTCCGAGGTATACGGATTCTTCCTGGATATCTCCGTGTTCCTTATGGCGACGCAGACGTTCTCACCTTTTGCCAGGGCTTCATCGATCAAATATTTATGCCCGTTATGGAACGGCTGCCAGCGCCCGATAAAAAGAGCGTATTTTTTATGGCCATTATACATCTTGATCACCCTCCTTGCATACGGATGCAACACCGGCGCATATTCTCCGCCACGGGGCGGATACCGGCTTATTCCGATAAAGCCGGGTGCCAATTAGCGCTGGGTGTAAATTATCGGATTGTTACGATTAGGACGGAATGGTCTTGAACTAAAATTTGGTGGAGCTGAGGAGGATTGAACTCCTGACCCCTTGCATGCCATGCAAGTGCTCTCCCAGCTGAGCTACAGCCCCAATACTTACTTATCAATGATTTTTCTTATCAGCAAACTTAATTTATTGCGCCCTATCTTCCAGATATTTGACCAGAACGGCCCAGGTCTTGCTTCCGACCACTCCGTCGGGATTCATCCCGTTGGCCTGCTGGAATTTCTTTACCGCGTCCTTGGTCTGGCTACCGATCTGTCCGTCTATGGCGCCTTTATAGAATCCGCCGTTTTTTAAAGCAGTCTGGATCTCCCGGCCATTAGGCATGCGCACTTCTTTCTTTTGAAGGCCGGCCACCTGCCGCTTAAGACTGGCGTTCTCGCCTTTCTGTTTATAAAGTTCCGCCTCCAGAGAAACTGATTTCGCCTGAAGTTGGGCTATAGTCTGTTCATAACTCTGCCTTTCCGGAGATTTCAAAGTCGTGACGCATCCGGACACGGCAAAGAACAAGCTGACTATGATCATGGCGGTTACCCGCATTTCGACCTCCTTCTAAAAGTTGAGATATTATACATTAAATTTATGGAATTGACAAACAAGATTTTAGATAGTATTATTGGTAATACCTATCGATGCCGAGGTGGCGAAATGGCAGACGCGGCAGCCTCAAAAGCTGTTGTGGGCAACCACATGAGGGTTCAACTCCCTCCCTCGGCATTTATATCCTACGGCTGCCCCTGCGTATCCTTCAAACTCGCCATTCTTAAAATGGAATTCTGGTTCAAATAAGGGATTATCCCGCGGTAGATCCGATGGGCCACTATTTTATAACCCTGGTCATTAGGATGGACAAAATCGCTTTTTAAAGCCGGATTGGTGAAAATACCGCTGAGTATCCCCGGGATAAGGATAGTTCTGTATTTTACGCTTAATTCCTTATATGCCGCGCCGTAACTGGCCATCACTTCGGGCCCGCTGATATCCGCGATAGCCACCATAGCGCCTTTAGCCAAGATCGCCTTTATTATTTCTTCCATATTGCCTATCGTCTCTTCAAAAGGTATCTTATTCAGGAAATCATTGCCTCCGAATTCAACTATCACTAAAAGAGGGTCCTTGGAAAGCACATCTGTTCCGACCCGCTTCAAGGCCTCGGCGGTAGTGTCGCTGTTGATCCCTGCATTGACCACCGGCATACTGGTCATTTGGATCAACGCCGAAGGATAGTCAGCCTTAGGCCCGGCCCCGTGTCCTTTGGTTATACTATCGCCGAAACAGATTATGTTCTTACCCCGCGAGTCGAGGTTCGCTATATTGGGCCTGGCGCATCCGCATATTAAAACAGCGGCGGCGCATAAAACCGAACAGGCCGTTAAAATAAATCCCCGGTTATTCTTTTTCATATCTAAGCCTCAATTGACCGCAGGCGGCATCGATATCCTGCCCGCGGGACTTACGTAGAGTAACATGCGTCCCGGATTTAGCAAGCCGGTCGCGGAAAAGCAGTATATCCGATTTATTCGGCGGCAGGAACTGCCCCGCTTTTACCGAATTTGAAGGGATCAGGTTAACTTTACAGTTCAACCCGGACAGTAATTTGGATAATTTGTCAGCACTGGCGATATCCGAATTAACATTCTTGATCAGCACGTACTCAAAAGTGACCTGCCGGTTCGTCCTGGATATATACTCCCTGCAGGCGTCCATCAATTCCCTTAAAGGATAAACCTTGTTCACCGGCATCAATTTTGAGCGGGTTTTGTCGTCAGGGCAATGCAGCGATACGGATAATTCCACCTGCAGCCCCTCTTCAGACAGACGTTTGATGCCCGGGATAATCCCGGAAGTGGATATAGTGATCCTGCGTATGCCGATATTAAGCCCGTATTCGGCATTAATGATCCGGATCGCTTTCAGGACATTGTCGTAATTCTCCATCGGCTCGCCTGTCCCCATAAAAACTATATGAGTAAGCCTGCCGTCCGGAGAATTGTTCTTCAAGTAAAGGACCTCGCCCATGATCTCCGCGACCTCGAGGTTTCTTTTAAACCCGAGCATCCCGCTGGCGCAAAAGGCGCATTTGAATTTACAGCCTACCTGGCTGGAGATGCATCCGGTGACCCTATCCGGAGTAGGGATCAATACCGCTTCCGCGGTATTGCCGTCTCTTAGTTTGAAAAGGTATTTTCTGGTGCCGTCGCTGGATTCATCGCAGCAAACCAACTCCATATCGCAGACGGAAAAATTATCTTTCAACCTCTCCCGCAATACTTGCGGGAGATCGCTCATTTTCTCAAAATCGATGACGCCTTTCTGGTAGATCCATCCCAGGATCTGCCGGGCATGAAACCCGGGGACTTTCCATTGACCCAGGGAATTCTTCAAACCCTCCAGGTCTAATCCGGCAATATCCCGCATATTTATCTTCTCTTCCGGGACAGGCACTTTTTGATCCGCCTGTCCAATACATCCAGAGACTCTTTCTTGAAGATCCTGGCTACCGCGGCCACACGCACAGCTTCTTCCAATATCTCCACCCGTTCCAGGGCTGCCTGAAAATCATTGCCAATGGCGAACACGCCGTGGCTCCTGATCACCGCAAGGCTGTTCTGTTTCAATGCCGCGATCACCAGCCGCGGCTTGCGCACTGTAAGCGTCCCTTGCTCTACTACCGGAACATCGCCCAGGTAATATCTGGTCTCAAAAGTCAACACCTTAAGCGACGGATAAACAGCAAAATACGCGTTGGCCAGAGGCGGATGACAATGCAGGACTATCTTATTATCGGGGAATTCGCGATAGATCAGGCTGTGCACGGGCAATTCCGAACTCGGCTTTTTGGGGCCCTTATACGGGGCTTGCGCAAAAATACCGGTTTTAACTATATCCGCCGGGGTTAAATCCCCTAAACATGAACCGCTGGCAGTGATAAGCATATCATTACCCAACCGACAGCTTAAATTACCCGCCCGGGCGGTTAAAAACCCGCTGGCGTGCAGCTTTCTGCCGACGCCGATTATCTCTTTTTTCAACAGCTTTTCCTTGTCCATTTCAAAAGGCGATATCCACTGTTTTAGTTTTTACCCCGGGCACCGCATTCAAGCTCTTCTTGAGGCGGAATTTCTCCGTTTTGCTCCCGACGATCTCCAGGATTATCAGCCCGGTATCCGAGCATTTATCCAGAACACCGTCATGGATACCCATCCGGGTTTTGATCATACAGCCGAAATCCGTGAGGATCTTTTGGACCGATATCGCAGAACTCCTGCGGGTGCGCATCAAAACAACAAAAATGGTCTTAGGCATATCCAGCCTCCCGGTAAATGGTTTACAATGCAAGATGCGAATTAAACCCGTATCCGCAGTTATTATACCAGATACTGGGATTTATTAAAGGGTTTGTGCGGTTCAGGACTTACTGATCTGATGTATAAGTGACTCCGCCTCTTCTTGGGTCTTTGCCCTGCAGATCTTTTCCCTTAAAGGGCGGATCGCCCGGAATCCGGAGGTATACCAGATAAAGAACTTACGGAAGGAAACCACCCCGACCCGGGGGCCGTGGAAATCAACTGATAGACCCAGATGCTCGAGCATGGTTTTGATTATCTCTTTTTTATCCGGCCTGGCAGGAGGCTTACCGTATCTGAGCAAATATCTTATTTCCTTGAATATCCAGGGATTCCCCAGGCTGCCCCGGGCAAGGAGCACACCGTCGCAGCCGGTTTCATCAAACATCTTTTTTGCTAATTCCGCGCTGAATACATCGCCTGAACCGATAACCGGGATCTCCAACGCCTTTTTAACACCGGCGATCACTTTAT
>JALOCB010000005.1 GCA_023227985.1 Candidatus Omnitrophota bacterium
TGCGGATAATCCCCGGGGATTATAACCTTGTTTTGGGCTCGGATTCGCCAAGGCTGCTGGGGGTGGACGCCGCGGCTTTGAGCTTGCGCCTGGCTGCGGATAATATCCCTGTTAAGATGCTGCAGGAGCCGTATATCGAATACCGGCTGGATAAGCGCTGGAATGAATGGTTCGAAGAGTCGACAAAAGGGGCGACCCGGAGAATAAACCGGGATTTCCGGCCGTTCGCCCTTTTTGAGGGCCTGTTGTTCTGGAATCGCCAGTTCGCCCCGGCTTTCAGCGCTATCTTCGCGGGCTTGCGCGGACTGAACGCGGCCTTGTTTTTTGCCGCCGGACTTTTGTTCTTTCTGCTGATCGCAGGCGGGATATATATAAGGAAGAGGAGCTTGCGAAAGTGCGCGATCGCCTTTGCCATATCCTCCACGGGCTTTTACGGAATGGCCGCGGGCCTTATTTTGATATTTGCTTTCCAGATACGCTGCGGTTATTTGTATCAGCTGATCGGCGTTTTGATCAGCGCGAATATGGCGGGTATGGCCTGCGGGAGTATTTTGACGGCCCTCAAGCCGAGGAGAGAAAGAAATGAATACCGGATCTTCGTATGGACCGAGGCCGCAGTTATTGTTTATGCTCTTTTGCTGACGGCGCTGCCCGGCCGGGCGGATATGGCCCCGGCTTCTGCCAAAGCGCTGTTTACCGGATTGATCTTTTTGGCGGGGATATTCCCGGGGCTGGAATTTCCGCTTGCCAGCCGGCTATACGGGGAAAAAGAGGAGAAGCCGGGAGAGATATCCGGGGATCTTTATTTCGTTGACCTGGCCGGGGGGTGGTTCGCCGGCCTGTGCGCGGGCGTCGTTTTTCTGCCGCTTTTGGGCGCGGTAAATACCCTGGCTCTGGTTGCGGGGATAAAATCCGCGAGCCTGTTGTTCCTGTCATATGCCGCTAAATCCGGGCCAGGGGCGATATTGAAAAAAAGTTAAAAAAGTTGTTGACAAAAACCGCATTATAAGGTATATTTAATTCTCTACGTCAAACACCGAATAGCCTCTCGACGGTAAATCGATTTATTTACTCTAGGCTATAGCCAATTTGGACACAAGAATCTCGAAAGAATTCTTGATGGGGAATTTTTTATCTTTTTAATATTAAACGCGCGATGGAGCTGGCCGGCGTGAAAAACTAAGAATAATTCTGCTGGAGTAGCTCAGTCGGCAGAGCACGTCCTTGGTAAGGACGGGGTCAAGGGTTCAATTCCCTTCTCCAGCTTAAATGCGGCGTAACAGTAAATTAAGGGTAGATAAAAATGCGCGAGATAATCACATTAGAGTGCACGGTATGCAAGAACCGCAATTACAGCGATACCAAGAACAAGAAAACGCACGCTGATCGGCTGGAAACCAGCAAATATTGCAGGCATTGCCGCAAGCACACGGCCCATAAAGAGATCAAGTAATAAAAAATCACCACCAGACGAGGTTTTGAATAATTTTAGGGGCGTCCGTTAATTGGCAAACGGCGAGACTCCAAATCCCGTCCTGGGGGTTCAACTCCCTCCGCCCCTGTAGATTGTCGAACAAGTAGGCTGAAGCAGGCGTGCGGAAGCCGCTGCAGATTTTGGACATGAACCAAAGAGAAGAGTAAATATGTTTAAAAAAATCGTAAGTTTTTTGCGCGAAGTAAAAGCCGAGCTGGGAAAGGTTTCCTGGTCCACCCGCGAAGAGCTGATCGGTTCAACCACAGTGGTCATTGCCCTTACTTCGATCATCGCGGTTTTTATTTTCGTGATCGACTCGGCGCTGGCCAAAATATTAAGCATCGTATTCAAAGGATAAATGAAAAACTGGTACGTAGTGCACACGCAGACGGGTTTGGAGGACAGGGTCAGAACCATACTTAACGGCCAGATCGCCGCCAGCCCTTACAAGGATTCGATAACCAAGGTGGTCATCCCCACCGAGCAGATATCGGAAGTCCGTTCCGGAAAGAAACGCGTTTCCGAGCGCAGATTCTTCCCGGGTTATATCCTGGTGGAGATGGATATGAACGAGAACACCTATTCGTTCCTCAAGAATATCCCCGGAGTAACCGGTTTTTTGGGCGCCGGCAAAAAACCCATACCGCTTTCCCCCGCAGAAGTAGACAATATCCTCAAAAGAACAGAAGAGACTAAATTAAAACCCAGCCCGAAAACGATATTTGAAAAAGGCGAGCAGATAAGAGTAAAAGAAGGGCCGTTCATGAATTTCAACGGGACTATTGATGATATTCATCCTGAAAAAGGAAAACTTAAGGTCAGTATCTCCATCTTCGGCCGGTCAACGCCGGTTGAGCTGGAATATTGGCAGGTAGAAAAGGTATAACTATGGCAAAAGTAGTCAAGGCACAGATCAAATTACACGTTCCCGCAGGCGCTGCGAATCCCGCTCCTCCGGTCGGCCCGGCATTGGGCCAGCACGGTGTGAATATTATGCAGTTCTGCAAGCAGTTCAACGATCAGACCAAGAATCGCGACGGGATGATCCTGCCGGTAATCATCTCGGTTTTTGAGGACAGGACATTCTCGTTCATCATCAAGAGCCCGCCGTCATCGGTGCTTTTGAAGCGCGCGGCCAACCTGGCCAAGGCCTCGGGGATAAGCGGCAAGGAAATAATCGGGAAAGTGACTTTAAAACAGGTCGAAGAGATCGCTAAACTGAAAATGAAAGATATCAATACCACGGATATGTCCAAGGCCGTAAAGATAATCCAGGGCACCGCCCGGAGCATGGGTATTGTTATCGAAGGATAATGGAATTATGAAAACGCGAAGCAAGAGATATGAGGAATCGGTAAAAGGGCTGGACCTGGAGAAAAGGTACGCGCTCAAGGACGCTCTCGCCCTGGTCAAGAAGATGAAGAACGCTAAATTTGACGGCTCGGTGGACCTGCATTTCAGCCTGAACGTCGATTCGAAAAAAGCCGAGCAGATGGTCAGGGGCACAGTGGTCCTGCCGCACGGGACCGGCAAAAAAGTAAGGGTCGCGGTATTCTGCCGCGGCGAGCATGAAAAGGTCGCCCAGGATTCCGGGGCTGATTATGTGGGAAGCAATGAGCTTATGGATAAGGTTGCGGCCGGATTTATGGATTTCGACTGCGTTATTGCCACGCCCGATATTATGAAGGATTTGAGCAAACTGGGTAAGGTTTTAGGACCACGCGGCCTGATGCCCAGCCCTAAGACCGGCACGGTAACTTTCGACATCGCCAAGGCGATCGAGGACGTGCGCCGGGGTAAAGTGGAGTTTCGCGTGGATAAACAGGGCGGGGTGCATCTTTCGATCGGCAAGTGTTCTTTCGACGAAGGCAAACTGCTGGACAACGCCACCTGCGTGATAAACGCGCTTTCAGAGGCAAAGCCATCCACCATAAAGGGCAAGTATATTAAAAGCCTGTGCATCTCTTCATCAATGAACCCCGGATTGTTACTGGATTATTAAAGATAAGGTCTGACCTATGAAAAAACTCGGCACAATATTCAAGGAAGCGTCTGAATCAAAGATAAAGAATAACCTGAAAAGCTCTGACAGCTTTTTTGTGATCAAGTATTCCGGCCTTTCCGGCCCGGACCTGAACGCCCTGCGCCAGGCCCTGCGCGACGCGAATTCGGAACTTTTCGTGGTCCGCAACAATATCGCCAAGCGCGCCTTAAAGGATATCGGCAACGACGATCTGCTCAAACTCATCGACGGCCCCTCGGCAATGGTCTTTCCGAAAGATGAGCCGGTCGCCGCGTCCAAGGCTCTTTATAATTTCGCAAAAGACCACGAGAGTTTAAAACTCGAGGGCGGCTTGCTTTTCACCAATGTTATTACCAAAAAGGATATCGAGGCGCTGGCAAAACTGCCCGGCCGCCAGGAACTTTTGACCCAGGTTGTCTGCGGGTTGAAGTCCCCGATAAACGGTCTGGTATTCGTGTTAAAAGGGAATTTGCGGAAAATGGTATACTGCTTGGAGCAGATTAAAAATAAAAAACAATAACAAGAAGATCTCTCGCCTGCCTTTGGCGGGCTCGAGATCAAATTTTCCGGCACATAATGCGTGCGGAAAAATTTGAGGAGGAGAAAAGAAATGGCTAGCGAGAAATTGGAAGAGATGATTAAATCGATCGAAACAATGACCGTTCTGGAGCTTTCCGACCTGGTCAAGGCCCTTGAGGATAAATTCGGCGTCAGCGCGAATATGCCGATGATGGCCGCTCCCGCAGCCGGCGCAGCCGCCGCCCCTGCCGCAGAAGAGAAAACCGCTTTTACCGTGGTTCTGACCGCAGCAGGCGCCAATAAGATCGCGGTTATCAAAGAAGTCCGCACTATGACCAGCTTGGGCCTGAAAGAAGCTAAGGACCTGGTCGACGGAGCGCCTAAACCGATCAAAGACGGCGTGACCAAAGACGAAGCCGAAGAGATGAAGAAAAAGCTGGAAGCTGCCGGCGCATCAGTCGAATTGAAATAAACGCTAAGGCTGCCGGGTTTATCCGGCGGGGCCGCGGGTTGACATTGGTATGACCCGGCGTTAATAGAAGGTTTCCGGCGCGCACGCGCAGGTAAGAAAGCGATAAATAATAATGAGCAAACGGAAGAATTTCGCCAAATTCAAGGACGTTTACGATCTGCCTAATTTACTGGACATTCAGTCTGTTTCCTACAAGGAATTCCTGCAAATGGACGTTGCGTCCGATGAACGCGGGAATGTCGGGTTGCAGGAAGTTCTGGCTGACACATTTCCCATTGAAAGCGCGGACCGTACGGTAAGGCTGGAATTCGTAAGCTATACCCTGGGCAAACCCAAGTACGATATAGCCGAATCCAAGAAACGCTCGCTTAGTTACGCATCTCCGTTGAAAGTAAAATTCCGCCTTATCACCGCACAGGACACCAAGGAACAGGACGCGTATTTCGGTGAAATACCGCTGATGACCGATACCGGAAGCTTCATCATAAACGGCGATGAGCGGGTGGTGGTCAGCCAGCTTCACCGTTCCCCGGGCGTTTCCTTCGAGGAAGAGGACCATCCTACCGGAAAGAAGATCTTTTACGGCAGGATCATACCTTACCGCGGGGCCTGGCTGGAGTTTAAATACGACCTTTCCGAAACAATTATCGCCTATGTGGACCGCAGGAAGAGTTTCCCGGCCACGCAGTTATTAAGGATACTGGGATTTTCCACGGACGCCGAGATCACCGCGGTTTTTGCCAAGGATTATCCGGAGATCCATAATACCTTCAAGAAAGACATTACCAAGAACAAGGATGAGGCATATATCGATTTTTACCGCAAGATGCGGCCTACCGAACCGGTAACCCGCGAGTCGGCGGAGAATCTATTTTATAAATTATTCTTTGACCCGGTGCGCTACGACCTGGAAAGGTCCGGCCGGTTCATCCTGAACCGCAAGCTGGGGATGGACGTGGATATCGAAAAGCGCGTTTTGGATTCGGCAACCGTGATCAAAGTCATTGAATACCTGATCAAACTGCAGGAAGGCGTCGGAAAGATAGACGATATCGACCATCTCGGCAACCGCCGGATCAAGACCGTGGGCGAACTGGTGCAGAACCAGGTGCGCATCGGGATGAGCCGCGTGGAGCGCTCGATCCGCGAACGCTTAAGCGTGATGGGGGATGTGGAGAATCTGAACATCCATTCGTTGATCAATTCCAAGCTTTTCTTCACCCAGATACACGATTTCTTCGCCCGCAGCCAGTTGTCGCAGTTTATGGATATGGTCAACCCGCTGGCGGAGATGACCCATAAAAGAAGGTTGTCCGCAGTCGGACCCGGCGGGCTTTCCCGCGAACGCGCCGGCTTCGAGGTGCGCGACATCCATCCTTCGCATTACGGAAGGATCTGCCCCATTGAAACCCCTGAAGGCCCGAATATCGGTTTGATCGCCTCTTTGAGCACATACGCCAGGGTCAATCCTTTAGGGTTTATCGAGACCCCTTACCGCAAGGTGGATGATGGAAGGGTTACCAAGAGGATCGAGTACCTTACCGCTGATATCGACGAGGGAAAGACGGTGGCGCAGGCCAACGTTCCTATAGACGCCAGCGGCAATTTTCTGGAAAAAGATATTTCCTGCCGGCATATGGATGATTTCCCGAAGCTCGGTGCGAAGCAGGTTGAATATATGGATGTTTCACCGAGGCAGCTGGTCTCCGTGGCCGCTTCGTTGATACCCTTCCTTGAGCATGACGACGCGAACCGCGCTTTGATGGGTTCGAACATGCAGAGGCAGGCTGTTCCTTTGATGATCACCGAATCCCCTGTTGTGGCTACCGGTATGGAAGCTAAAGTAGCCTATGACAGCGGCGCGGTCGTGGTCGCCACTGAATCCGGCAAGGTCAATGCCGTGGACAGCGCGGCGATCACTGTAGGCAAAAAGACCTATCCTTTGCATAAATTCCTGCGCACCAACGCGGATACCTGCCTTAACCAGAGGCCGATCGTGAAACTGGGCGAACACATCGAAAAAGGCCAGGTCGTCGCCGACGGCGTGAGCACGCAGCAGGGGGAATTGGCGCTGGGAAAGAATATCCTGGTGGCGTTTATGCCCTGGAGAGGTTATAACTTCGAGGACGCTATCCTGATCAGCGAGAGGCTGGTCAAGAAGGACACGTTCACATCGATACATATAAAGGAATTCGAGATAGAGGCGATTGAGACCCGTTTGGGCAACGAAGAGATCACCCGCGATATACCCAATGTCAGCGAAGATTCGCTGTTGAACCTTGACGCCGACGGGATCGTACGCATAGGCGCCGAGGTCAACCCTGGCGATATTATGGTGGGCAAAGTCACGCCCAAGACCGAATCCGAGCTTTCCCCTGAAGAGCGGCTGCTAAGGGCTATATTCGGCGAAAAGGCCTCGGATGTGCGCGATACCTCGTTAAGGGTGCCTCCGGGGGTAGAGGGTTTTATAGTGGACGTGCATATCTTCCAAAGGAAAGAGCGCGGCCGCAAGTCCAAAGAGGATAAGGCCAAGGAGCTCGCCAAGGTCAAAGAATTGAAGGCGTATTATAAGCAGGAGATTGAATTCGTCCAGAACGATAGAACGACGCGCCTGGCGCATTTTCTGCATGTGGATAAATCGAAATTAGAGAAGGTAAATTTTGACGATAACGAAGAGGCAAAGATCCTGGCGGCGTCATTCGACGAGCAGATCCAGGAATTGCTGGTTGAAGAGCAGCAGGAGTTGGATAAGGTAAAGCGCGGCGACGAACTGCCTCCCGGCGTGTTGAAGCGGGTAGTGGTTTATATCGCCACCAAGCGCAAGCTTTCGGTAGGGGACAAGTTGTCCGGGCGCCACGGCAACAAAGGCGTGGTTTCCCGCATCATCCCCGAAGAGGATATGCCTTACCTTCCTGACGGAACGCCGGTGGAGATCGTGCTGAACCCCCTGGGCGTCCCTTCGCGTATGAACATCGGACAGATACTGGAGACGCATCTCGGCTGGGCTGCCAGGGCATTGGGCCTTAATATCATGACCCCTGTCTTTGACGGCGCTACCCAGGATGAGATCAAAGAGATGCTCAAGAGCGCCAAGCTGCCTACCAGCGGCAAGATAAAATTATCCGACGGGCAAACCGGCGAGGCTTTCGACCAGGAGATAACCGTAGGCTACATCTATATGATGAAGCTTATCCATTTGGCGGACGAAAAGATCCACGCCCGCTCCATCGGCCCGTATTCGCTGGTCACCCAGCAGCCGTTGGGCGGCAAGGCCCAGTTCGGCGGCCAGCGATTGGGTGAAATGGAAGTGTGGGCGCTTGAGGCCTACGGCGCTGCTTTTACTCTGCAGGAAATGCTTACCGTAAAGAGCGACGATGTCGCCGGAAGGACCCGGATCTATGAGGCTATAGTCAAGGGCGAACAGCGGCTGACCCACGGGACCCCAGAATCATTTAACGTATTGGTCAAAGAACTTCAGGGATTGTGTTTAGATATCCGGATGGAGAAGGGGAAATAATGATAGAAAATATATTATTCGATAATGTTTCCATAAAACTCGCCGCACCGCAGGTCATCAAGTCCTGGTCCAAGGGCGAGGTCAGAAGGGCAGAGACCATCAATTACCGGACATTGAAGCCGGAAAAAGACGGCTTGTTCTGTGAGCGCATATTCGGGCCGGTCCGCGACTGGGAATGCAACTGCGGAAAATATAAAGGGATCAAATACAAGGGCATTACCTGCGACCGCTGCGGGGTGACCGTGGACCGTTCATCGGTGCGCCGCGAGAGGATGGGACATATCGAGCTGGCTGCCCCGGTGACCCATATATGGTTCTTCAAGGTAGTCCCCAGCAAGATCGCCGCGCTGTTGGATATGTCCTTGCGCGACCTGGAAAAGGTGATCTATTACGAGGAATACATTGTCCTTGACCCCGGAGTCACAGCTTTAAAGAAGAACGAACTGCTGAATGAGGAAAAATATCAGGAGGCGATTAATAAATACGGAAGCAAATTCAAGGCCAAGATCGGCGGCGAGGCGGTGCAGGAGATACTGAAGGACCTGGACCTGGACGCCTATTGCCGGAAGCTGCGCAAGGAACTGGAAAAATCAAAAGAGGTCCTGGGTAACCGCAAGACCTTAAAGACGCTCAAGATCGTGGAGGATTTCCGCAAATCCGGCAACAAGCCGGAATGGATGGTTTTGGAAGTCCTGCCGGTCATACCTCCGGATCTGCGGCCGTTAGTCCCGCTTGACGGCGGAAGGTTCGCTACATCGGACCTTAACGATCTTTATCGCAGGGTGATCAACCGGAACAACCGTTTGAAGAAGCTTATTGAATTGAACGCCCCGGAGATCATCATCCGCAACGAGAAAAGGATGCTTCAGGAGGCGGTGGACGCGCTTTTTGACAACGGAAGGCACGGAAAGGCTGTTGTCGGAGCGAATAACCGGCCGTTAAAATCCCTGTCTGATATGCTTAAAGGCAAACAGGGCCGTTTCCGCCAGAACCTTCTGGGAAAGCGCGTGGATTATTCCGGACGTTCGGTCATTGTGGTCGGGCCCGAGCTTCGCTTACACGAATGCGGCCTGCCGAAACAAATGGCGCTGGAGCTGTTCGAGCCGTTCATTATCAAGAAATTAAAGGAAAAAGGGTTCGTGCACACGATCAAAGGCGCGCGCCGAATGGTCGGGCACGGCAAGATCGAGGTGTGGGATATCCTGGATGAAGTCATTAAGGACCATCCGGTGCTTTTGAACCGCGCCCCGACTTTGCACCGTTTGAGCATCCAGGCGTTCCAGCCGGTGCTCATCGAAGGCAAAGCGATCAAGATCCATCCTTTGGTCTGTTCGGGTTTTAACGCGGACTTTGACGGCGACCAGATGGCTGTGCATGTCCCGCTTTCGCTTGAGGCCCAGATCGAGGCGCGGGTGCTGATGCTTTCCATAAATAATATTTTTTCGCCGGCGCACGGAAGGCCGGTGCTTACCTCTACCCAGGACATAGTCCTCGGGTTGTCGTATTTAAGCAAGGAAAAACGCGGGGCCAAAGGCGAGAATAAGGTTTTTTCCAACGCCAACGAAGCGATAATCGCATACGATGACAAGGAAGTCGACCTGCATGCCCGGATCAAGGTGCGGGTCAGCGACGTATGGGACCTGGATGAGAAACAGTATATCCCGGGCGTACAGTTGATTGCTACCACTATGGGGCGGGTTATTTTTAACCAAGAGCTTCCCGAAGGCTTCGGTTTTGTCAACCGCGACCTGAACAAAGGCAACATCGGGATCATAGTCGGGGAATGCTTTAAGAGATTCGGGCATACCCGGACCATACAGCTGTTGGATGATTTTAAACGGTTGGGTTTCAGAATGGCTACACTGGGAGGCATTTCCATAGGCATAGACGATCTGGTGATCCCGAAAGCCAAGCCCGAGGTGCTTAAAGACGCCCGGGACGAGGTCGCCAGGGTCGAAGATCAGTACCAGAAAGGCGCGATCACCGAAAAAGAGCGCTATAACAAAGTTATCGACGTGTGGACTCACGCGACCGACAAGGTCTCCGACCTGTTGTTCAAAGAGATGCCGCCGTTCAATCCTATATTCCTGATGGCTGATTCCGGGGCCCGCGGCTCAAAACTGCAGGTAAGGCAGCTTTCCGGGATGCGCGGCCTTATGGCCAAGCCTTCGGGCGAGATCATCGAGAACCCGATCACCGCGAACTTCAAGGAAGGCCTCACTGTGCTGGAATATTTTATCTCGGCTCACGGCGCCCGTAAGGGTCTTGCCGATACCGCTCTTAAGACCGCCGACGCGGGTTATCTTACCCGCCGTCTGGTCGATGTGGCGCAGGATATCATTGTCAGCGAAACAGACTGCGGCACGCTCAACGGCATAACGGTTGAGGCGATCACCGAAGGTAACGAGGTCGTGGTAAGCCTGGGCGAAAGGATAATGGGCAGGGTGGCTCTGGATAATATCGTGGATATCATCACCGACCAGGTTATTGTCGAGCAGGGCGAGGAGATCACTGAGGAAAAGGCCGAAATGATCGAGAAGCTTGGGATCGAAAAGATCCGTATCCGTTCGGTTCTGACCTGTGAATCCGACCGCGGGGTCTGTGTCAAGTGTTACGGCCGCAACCTGGGTTCGGGACGGTTGGTTGAAGCGGGCCAAGCAGTCGGCGTAATAGCCGCGCAGAGCATCGGCGAACCGGGCACGCAGCTTACCCTGAGGACGTTCCATATCGGCGGCACTGCGTCGCGTACTATCGAACAATCGTTCATTAAAGCCAAGAACGCGGGGCTTATCAAATATCACAATTTAAGGGTAGTTCCCAAGAAGAAGGAATTCGTTGTCCTGAACCGTAACGGTTCATTGAGCATTAACGATCAGGATGGAAGGGAACTGGAAAGATATATTATTCCTCAGGGAGCGTTCATCGCGTTCAAGGATAACGAGCAGGTCGCCGAGAACGTATCATTCGTGCGCTGGGACCCGTATACCGCTCCGGTCTTGACCGAAGTGGGAGGCATAGTTAAATACGAGGACCTCAAGGACGGGGTAACGGTGCTTCAGGAGCTCAACCCTGTAACTAAGTCCACCGAACAGGTGGTCGTGGAGCATAAACAGGAATTCCAGCCGCAGATCGTTATTCTTGACGGTAAAAAAGAGATCATGGGGATATACCCCATACCGGTCGGCGCGCATATCCTGGTTAAAGACGGCCAGAGCCTGGAAGCCGGCGATCTGTTGGCCAAGATACCCCGGTTGTCGGTTAAGACCAGGGACATTACCGGAGGCCTTCCCAGGGTCGCCGAGCTGTTCGAGACAAGGCGCCCCAAGGATCCGGCTACCATCAGCGAGATCGACGGGTTTGTGGAATTCGGGCAGACCAAGAAAGGCCAAAGGGTTATTATCGTCAAATCGCCTACAGGTATGGCCAAGGAATATGTCATACCGCACGGCAAACATCCCAACGTTTATAAAGGGGATAAAGTTATGGCCGGTCAGCAGTTGACCGACGGCCCTGTGGTGCTTCAGGATATCCTGCGTGTCTGCGGGGACAAGGTCCTTCAGGAATACCTGGTGAACGAGGTTCAGGAAGTTTACCGTTTGCAGGGCGTGCATATCAATGATAAGCATATCGAGGTGATCATCCGCCAGATGCTTAAGAAAGTAAAGATCGAGGATCCGGGCGATACCGAGTTCCTTCCGATGCAGCAGGTGGATAAGATAGCCTTCCAGAAGGAGAACGCCCGGGTCGCGAAAAAAGGCGGTAAACCCGCCCAGGCTACCCCGTTATTGCTGGGCATCACTAAGGCGTCGCTGACCACAGACAGCTTTATGTCCGCTGCGAGTTTCCAGGAGACGACCCGCATCCTTACCGACGCGGCAGCCGCCGGAAAGCATGACGAGCTGTTCGGTTTGAAGGAGAACGTTATCGTCGGGCATTTGATCCCGGCGGGAACCGGTTATAAATCGCATCACGCGGTCGAGGTGTTCACTATGGCCGGCGGAAAAGAAGAACCCGCACAACCAAATAAAAAGGAATAAGGATATGCCAACAATCACGCAGCTTATACGTTTCGGCAGGAATCTAAAATCGAAAAGCAATAAATCTCCGGCATTGAAGGCCTGCCCGCAGAGACGCGGGGTATGCCTTCAGGTAAAGACTATGACCCCGAAAAAGCCCAACTCGGCTTTGCGTAAGATCGCCAGGGTCAGGCTTACTACCGGCATAGAAGTCACTGCCTATATCCCGGGAGAAGGCCATAACCTCCAGGAGCATTCGATCGTCCTGGTCAGAGGCGGCCGCGTCAAGGATCTGCCCGGGTGTAGATACCATATTGTAAGGGGCACGTTGGATTCGGCTGGCGTTAACACGCGCCATAAATCGCGCTCCAAGTACGGCGCTAAAACGCCAAAAGAAGGCGCAAAATAATTAACCGATCCTGCCGGTTAAGCTGTTCGGCAGGCCCGTTGACAAAGCGCAAAGCGAGCCAGCGGTACAAATAGAACGAGAAAATGAGAAGACGACACGTATTTAAGAAAGACCTGCAGGCTGATCCGAAATTCAATTCAAAGATCGTAGGCAAGTTCATCAATATGGTCATGGACGACGGGAAGAAGGCCCTCGCCGAACTGATCGTGTATTCGGCTTTTGAAAAGGTCAAGACCGCGTTGAATGAACCGGACGCGTTGAAGATCTTCCATAAGGCGATCGACAATGTCCGGCCGCGCCTTGAGGTAAAACCGCGCAGGGTCGGCGGTGCCACCTATCAGGTGCCTATCGAGGTGAAGCAGGAGCGCGGATCGTCCATCGCTTTGCGCTGGATCAGGGACTATGCCAGGAATAGAAAAGGCAAGTCTATGGTCGATAAACTGGCGGATGAGATAATGTCCGCTTACAAAGGCGAAGGCGCGGCAATAAAGAAGCGCGACGATACGCATAAAATGGCGGATTCAAACAAGGCCTACGCTCACTTCAGGTGGTAGACCGGAGGGGCTACACTAAGTTTTCCAATAAACTTGGGTGTAGAGGGCAGGTGTAGACTTGCTCATGGGTGTAAGGGCAGATGTAAATAAAAGTATTCGCCACGGGAAAAGTTAAGAACACTAAAAAAGCAAAATAAGGGTTAAACTTAATACATGAGAAAAATCCATCTCGAGAAGATCAGAAACATCGGGGTCATCGCCCACATCGATGCCGGAAAAACCACGACATCGGAGCGCATCCTGTTTTATACCGGAAAGAATTATAAGATCGGCGAGGTGCATGACGGCGCCGCGACAATGGATTGGATGGTCCAGGAGCAGGAAAGAGGAATTACGATCACTTCCGCCGCCACTACCTGCCATTGGAAGGATATTACCATTAACCTGATCGATACCCCCGGCCACGTGGATTTCACCGTGGAGGTGGAAAGGTCTCTTAAGGTTTTGGACGGCGCTGTGGTCGTTTTCTGTGCGGTAGGCGGGGTTCAACCGCAGTCTGAGACCGTGTGGCGCCAGGCGGACCGTTATAATGTCCCCCGGTTAGCTTTTGTGAACAAAATGGACCGGACTGCGGCGAATTTCGCCGAGGTCTTGAAACAGATACGCGAGCGCCTGGGCGCCAACGCTGCCGCGGTGCAGCTTCCTTTAGGGGCAGAGGAGAATTTTCGCGGGGTCATCGACCTGATCGATAGTAAGATGATGCTGTATACGGATGAGATGGGCAAAGAATTTGAAGTAACGGATATCCCCGCGGAGATGGCGGATGAGGTAAAACGTTATCATACTGATTTGCTTGAGCGGGTGGCCGAGGCTGACGACCTGATCATGGAAAAATACCTGGCGAATGAAGTCCCCGCGCCTGCTGATATCAAAGCGGCTATCCGCAGGGCCACGATCGCCAATAAATTCACCCCGGTTTTCTGCGGGTCGGCTTTTAAAAATAAGGGTGTTCAGTTCCTGCTTGACGGCGTGGTGGATTACCTGCCGTCGCCGCTCGATGTCCCGTCGATTAAGGGGACAAACCCGGATACCGGCAGTTTTGAGGAGATTAAGGCTTCGGATAAAGCCCCGTTTTGCGCGCTTTGCTTTAAAGTGGCCACAGACCCGTTCGTGGGCAAGATCTATTACATCCGGGTTTATTCCGGATCGATAACCAGCGGTAAATATATTTATAACGCCTCAAAACGGCTGCGCGAGCGTTTGACCAAACTGGTCCGGATGCATGCCAATCACCAGGAGATAATCGAGAGCGCCTTTACCGGCGACATTGTCGCCGCGGTTGGGCTTAAGGATACCAAGACCGGGGATACGCTTTGCGACGAGGGTATCCCGATACTGATCGAGGCGATGCGTTTTCCCGAGCCGGTTATACAGCAGGCTATAGAACCAAAAGCCAAGAATGAGCAGGAACGCCTGGGTATGGCATTGCACAAGATGCTCGATGAGGATCCTACGTTCCGCGTTACCTATAACAATGAGACCGGCCAGGTGATCATCTCCGGGATGGGCCAGTTGCATTTGGACGTCATCGTCGACCGTATTTTAAGGGAATTCAATGTGGCGGTGCAGGTGGGATTCCCGGAAGTCGCCTATCGCGAGACCATCCGCAAGAAGGTCAATGTGTCCGGTAAATTCATTCAGCAATCGGGCGGCCGCGGCCAATACGGCCATGTAGTTATCGAGGTGGAGCCGTTGGAACCCCCGGAAAAAGGCGTTATTTTTGAGAATAAGATAAAAGGCGGGGCAATTCCGCAGGAATTCATCCCGGCGGTAAAACAAGGTGTTTTTGAGGCGGCAAAATCCGGCGTGCTGGCCAGGTATCCGGTCACGGATATAAAGGTTACCCTGGTCGACGGATCTTTTCACGACGTTGACTCGTCAGAAATGGCCTTTAAGATGGCAGGGAGTATCGCCCTTTCCGACGCCCTCAGGAAGGCGCATTCGGTGCTTCTGGAGCCGATCATGGATATGGAGATCACCGTGCCGGAGGAATATATGGGCGCGGTAATCGGCGACCTGAGCTCTCGGCGCGCCAAGATCGGCTCGATCAATTCCCGGGCCAATGTCCGGGCGATCCGCACAGACATACCGCTGGCGGAGATATTCAATTACGCAACAGTTGTTCGTTCCATAACGCAGGGGCGCGGATCCTATACTATGGAGCCCTCATATTACGCGGAGGTGCCTTCACATATCGCGGAGAAGATTATCGCAGGTTTCGCATCAGCTGGGACAAAACGCACATAATAACTAACAGGAGGTGTAGTAATGGCTAAGGAAAAATTTGTAAGGACAAAACCGCACGTGAACATCGGGACCATAGGGCATATCGATCATGGCAAGACCACTTTGACCGCCGCTATCACCAGCGTTCAGGCCAAACTTGGCAAAGCGACTGTCCGCGATTACGCCGATATCGCCAAGGGCGGTACCGTAAGAGACGATTCCAAGATCGTTACCATATCGGTAGCGCACGTCGAATATGAAACAGATAACCGCCACTACGCGCACATCGACTGCCCGGGCCATGCCGACTATATAAAGAACATGATCACCGGCGCGGCGCAGATGGACGGGGCTATTCTGGTTGTTTCAGCGGCTGACGGCCCGATGCCTCAGACCAGAGAGCATATACTTCTGGCCCGTCAGGTAAACGTTCCTTCAATGGTGGTTTTTCTTAACAAATGCGATCTGGTCACCGACGCCGAATTGCTCGACCTGGTCGAGATGGAAGTCAGGGATCTTTTGACCAAATACGGATATCCGGGAGACAAGACCCCGATAGTCCGCGGAAGCGCCTCCAAGGCCCTGTTGGCCCCGGACGCGGCCAGCCCGGACGCGAAATGCATAATCGATCTGATGAAGGCCTGCGACGAATTCATCCCGCTGCCGGTCAGAGACCTGGATAAGCCGTTACTTATGGCTGTCGAGGATGTATTTACCATCGAAGGCCGCGGCACCGTAGGCACCGGAAGAATCGAGCGCGGCAAGGTAAAGATCAATGAAGAGATCGAGATCATCGGGCTGCGCCCGGAGGTCAAGAAATCGGTTGTTACCGGCATTGAAATGTTCCGCAAGATGCTTGATGAGGGACAGGCAGGGGATAACGTGGGCCTGTTGTTGCGAGGCGTGGACAAGGACGCGATCGAAAGAGGCATGGTAATCGCCGCCCCGAAATCCATCACCCCGCACACGAAATTCAAGGCTCAGGTTTACATCCTGACCAAGGAAGAGGGCGGAAGGCACACGCCTTTCTTCAAGGGTTACAGGCCGCAGTTCTATTTCAGGACCACCGATGTTACCGGAGCGGTTCAGCTTCCTGAGGGAGCCGAGATGGTTATGCCCGGGGATAACGTCAGCCTGGCAGTGGAATTGATCACGCCTATAGCCATGGAAAAAGAGTCGCGTTTCGCTATTCGCGAAGGCGGCCATACGGTAGGCGCGGGTGTCGTCACCGAGATCATCGCATAACCGCTTGAGAAAGAAAAAATGCAAAAAATCAGAATAAAACTAAGAGCATATGACCACCGGTTGTTAGACCAGGCCGCCGAAGAGATAGTCGAGTCGGCCAAACGCACGGGCGCAAAGATATCAGGGCCCCTGCCGCTTCCCACTAAACGGGAGATCTACACGGTGTTGCGTTCGCCGGTCATCGACAAGAAGTCACGCGAGCAGTTCGACCTGTCCACTCATAAACGGATGATCGAAATACTCGAGCCGACATCCAAAACGATAGACGGACTGCGCAAGCTGAATCTACCGGCCGGCGTAGATGTTGAGATAAAATAGGACGTTGATCCTGAAAGTTATTTTCCCTGGCTGGCGGCGTTAATGACCGCCGCCCGGGGATGACTCTCGGCTTAGACGAATAAATCAAATGATAGCAATACTTGGTAAAAAAATCGGGATGACTCAGGTCTTCACTGAGGATGGAAGTGAAGTGATGGTGAGCGTGATCGAGGCCGGGCCGTGCCCGGTGCTCGGCATAAAGGATAAGAACGTACAGTTGGCGTTTGACCTGGTCGATAAAGAATCCAGGGTGAAGAAGCCTGTCCTGGGCATCTTCAAGAAGCTTAATATTCCCGTCCGCAAGCTTATCGGCGAGATCGCTAAAGAGCCGGGCGTCGAATACTCGGTCGGCGCGGAACTCAAGGTCGATATGTTCAAGGCCGGAGATTTTGTGGATGTCACCGGGATCTCCAAAGGCAAGGGCTTTCAGGGAGGGATGAAGCGCTGGCACTGGCGCGGAGGCCCGGGATCACACGGGCATACCACGCATCGCCGGGTGGGCTCAATCGGCGCGAGCACGACTCCGGGCCGTGTTTTTAAGGGGCATCATATGCCCGGGCATATGGGCAACGCGAGAGCCACTGTCCAGAGCCTGAAGGTCGTTAAGGTTGACGTCGAAAACAACCTGTTGGTCGTAAAGGGCGCGGTTCCCGGTTATGCCAACAACTATTTAATAATCAAGAAAGCGAAGAAAAAATAAAAACGAGAAATGTTTACGATACCATTGAAGAGTAGCGACGGAAAAGAAATAGAAACAATAAAGCTTGACGAAAATGTTTTTAATGATAAAATATTAGCTTCCTCCATTTACGTCGTGATCAATAGTTTCATGGCGAACCAGAGGAAGGGGCTGGCGGAAACAAAGACCAGAGGCGAGGTCTCCGGCGGCGGCAAGAAACCCTGGAAGCAAAAAGGGACAGGCCGGGCGCGCGTTGGTTCCAGCCGTAATCCTTTGTGGCGTCACGGCGGCGTGGTTTTTGGCCCGCACCCCCGGGATTTCGGTTACGATGTCCCCAAGAAGTTGAAGGCCCAGGCGGTAAAATTCGCTCTTTCGCAGAAAGCCCAAAACAACGATCTTATCGTCCTGGATAAACTGGCGGTGGAAAAGCCTAAGACCAAGGACGCGATAAAGCTTCTGGCTAATCTTAAGATCGACGCGAAATGCAAGAGCTGCCTGATCCTTTTGAACACCTATGACGAGGAACTGGTCAGGGCGTTCAAGAACATCGGTTTCCTTAAGATCGACCTGGCTAAGAACGTCAACACTTACGAGCTTTTATCCGCCCATAAAGTGATCGTCACCCTGGACGGGCTCAAATCAATAGAACAACGCTTGAAGAAAAACTAAACGGACAAAAAAATGAAATCGCACTACGACATAATCAAGGCACTGATCAGAACCGAGAAATCGACCGTATCCGAACCTCTGGGCAAATATCTGTTTCTGGTGGCTAAAACCAGCAATAAGACGGAGATCAAGAGGGCGGTGGAATTCATCTATAAGGTCAAGGTCAACACCGTGAACACGATGATATCCCGCGGCAAAATGCGCAGGGTAAGGTACCAGGTGGGCAAGTCGCCGGATTCAAAGAAGGCGATCGTAACTTTAAAAGAGGGGCAGAAGATCGAAGTAAGCTGATCTTAAACGCGACAACAGGAAAAGGATAAAATGGGAATAATAAAATTCAAACCGACAACCCCGTCAAGACGATGGATGGTCGGCCATGATTTCAAAGAGATCACCAAGGATACCCCGGAAAAGGCCCTGCTCCTGCCGCTTAAGAAATCCGGCGGGCGGAATTGCCACGGGCGGATAACCATCCGTCACCGCGGCGGCGGGCATAAAAGAATGTACCGTATCGTAGATTTTAAACGCGATCTTTACGGTATCACCGGCAAGGTCATCGCTATAGAATACGACCCTAACCGCACCTGCCGCCTGGCTTTGATCGAGTACCCGGATAAAGTAAGACGGTATATGCTGGCCCCGGTCGGGCTTAATGTCGGGGATAAGGTGGTTTCATCGAAAGAAAAAGACGTAGATATCAATCCGGGAAATTGTATGATCCTGCGCCATATCCCGCAAGGGACAATGATCCATAACCTGGAACTGACCCGCGGCAAAGGCGGGCAGGTCGTCCGCTGCGCCGGCACATGCGCGCAGATCATGGCTAAAGAAGAGCCTTACGCGCACATTAAATTACCTTCCGGGGAAGTCCGGCTTATTAACCTGGATTGCCAGGCGACTATCGGCCAATTAGGCAATGTCGAGCACGATGCGGTCATACTGGGGAAGGCCGGCAAATCCCGCTGGCTGGGAAGAAAACCCCAGTCCAGAGGTTCGGCGATGAACCCGGTCGACCACGGCCACGGCGGCGGCGAAGGCAAGGCCGGCCAGGGCAATCCTCATCCGGTGACGCCATGGGGTAAACCCACCAAAGGTTACAGGACCCGGAACAGGACAAAGTATTCAAACAAGTTTATCGTTAAGCGCCGCAGACCGTAGATAAACAAATAAGCATAAGAAAGAGGAAGAGATGCCGCGTTCAGTAAAAAAAGGCCCGTACGTAGAAGAAAAATTATTGAAGAAAGTAGAGGATGCCCGCCGTTCCGGAACAAGGCTGGCGATAAAGACATGGTCGAGGAGATCTACCGTTGTCCCGGATTTCGTGGGCTTGACCTTTTCCGTATATGACGGGAAAAAGCATGTCCCGGTCTTTGTAAGCGAGAACATGGTCGGACATAAGCTCGGAGAATTCGCCCCCAGCCGGATATTCAGGAAGCACGGCGGCGTCAAGGCTAAGAAAGCCGCAGAGAAAACCTAATAAGGACATAAAATGATAGTTAAAGCAGAGAATAAGCACATAAGGATATCGCCGCCCAAGATGCGGCAGGTGATCGATCTGATCAGAGGCAAGGACGCCGTGGAAGCGGAGGCGATCCTGGTGAACGTGAATAAACGGCCTAAGGAGAGCTTGATAAAGATCCTCCGGTCGGCGATCGCCAATGCCAAGGTCAAGGGGTTTACTCCGGAGCAGCTCTATGTTTCCAAGGTCGTCTGCAATGTCGGCCCGGTATGGAAAAGATTCAAGGCTGCGGCTTTCGGCAGGGCCACGTCGATAAAAAAAAGAACCGCGCATATTAAAATAGAGTTGGATCTGAAAAATCGCTAAGAGGAGATATGGGACAAAAAGTACATCCGTTTGTGCAGAGAATTGGGTTGATCCGGACATGGCAGAGCCGGTGGTTCGCTAACCCGCGCGATTACGCGCGTTTTGTCGCCGAGGATCAGAAGATCCGCAAGCATATTTTCAATAAGTTCAAGCAGGCGCTGGTAGCCCGGGTGATCATTGAGAGGCTTACGGAAAAGGTGAAGGTCCGGATCTGCTCCGCAAGGCCCGGTATAATCATCGGCAGGCACGGCGCGGATATCGAAAAGCTCAGGGAAGACCTTTTTGCCATAGTCAAGAAAGAAACATCGATAGATATCGAAGAGATAAAGAATCCCGGCACGGACGCTCAGCTGGTGGCGCAGAATATCTCTTTTCAGATCGAAAAGCGCGTAGGTTTTCGCAGGACCGTAAAAAGGGCGATCGAGCAGGCAATGATGCAGGGCGCCAAAGGGATCAAGATAACCGTAGCCGGAAGGCTTGACGGCGCGGAGATGTGCAGGACAGAGACTTACAAGCAGGGGAAGGTCCCGCTGCAGACATTCAGGGCGGATATAATGTACGGACAGGTGGAGTGCCTTACGACCTACGGTTTGATCGGTATCAAGGTATGGGTTTATCACGGCGATATCCTGATAAAGAAGAATGTGGTCAGGGAAAAGCCGGCGGTTGAGCAGGCAGGGGAAGTTAAACAAAAAGCGTCTTAATTTCAAGTCAGCAAAGCGAGATAAAAAATGGCAATGATGCCCAAAAGAGTCAAATATCGTAAATTGATCAAAGGCCAGCGCAGGGGCGTGGCTACCCGGGGCTCGACCTTGGTGTTCGGCGAGTTCGGCCTTAAGTCTCTGGAGAACGCCTGGCTTAAGAACAACCAGATCGAAGCGGCCCGCGTGGTCCTGGCCCGCCAGCTGCATAAAGGCGGCAAGCTGTGGATACGCGTTTTTACGGATAAGGCTATCACCAAAAAACCGGCTGAAGTCCGCATGGGTAAAGGTAAAGGGGATATCGACCACTGGGTCTGCGTGATCAAGCGCGGAAAGATCATTTTCGAGCTTGGCGGCGTGCCGGAAGAGTATGCCCGTTTGTGTTTCAGGCTGGTGGCTTTCAAACTTCCGTTTAAAACAAAATTCGTAACCAGGGTAACCGGATAATACTATGAAGACCAAGGAATTAAGGGAAATGTCTGTTGAAGAACTCCTGGCGAAAGAAAAATCGCTTAAGGAAGAGATGTTCAAACTCAATCTGGATCGTTACACCGGAAGAGTGGAAAAACCGCATAAGTTCTCCCTGGTTAAAAAGGAGATCGCGCGGATAAAGACCATTCTGTCCGAGAGGAAAGAGAAGAAAAATGGCTAAACAGCAAGAATTAATAGGCACGGTTGTAAGCGATAAGATGCAGAAGACCATCGTGGTCAGGACCATGCATAAGGCAAAGCATCCTATGTACAACCGCATCCTCAAAAGGTATAACAAGTTCAAGGTCCATGACGAAAAAGGCGCGGCCAAGACCGGCGACACGGTGCGAATAGTGGCGACTCGGCCCTTGTCCAAGGAAAAGAGCTTCCGCCTGGTCGGGGTCATCAAGAAGAAAGAGATAAGATGATACAATTACGCAGTATTCTGGATGTAGCTGACAATACCGGGGCAAAACGCGTGGCGATGATCAGCGTCCTGGGCAAAAAGAATTGCTTCATAGCCGGGATCGGCGATATCGTCAATGTCAATGTCAAGGAATCCGCCCCTGAGGCCGCGGTAAAAAAAGGCGAGGTGGCCAAGGCGGTAGTGGTCAGGACAAGGCACGCGATCCGCAGGTCCGATGGCTCGGTTCTCAGATTCGACCGTAACGCCGTTGTTTTTATCGATCCTCAGATGAATCCCCGCGGCACGCGCGTATTCGGCCCGGTGGCGAAGGAACTAAGGGAGAAGAACTTCACCAAGATCATATCCCTGGCACCGGAGGTTATTTAATGTTCAAGATCAAGCGCAACGATACAGTTCAGGTAATCAAAGGCAAGGATAAAGGAAAAAAAGGCAAGGTTATCCGCGTATTTTTTTCCCAAAAAAAAGCCCTCGTGGAAGGGATAAATCAAGCTAAAAAACATAAAAGGCAGACACGCCAGGACCAGCAGGGCGGGATAGTCAATATTGAAATGCCTATCGCGCTGTCAAATCTTATGGTCTTTTGTAAAAACTGCAGCCAGCCGACCCGTTTGGGATTTAAGAAATCCGACGATGGGACCAAGGCCAGGGTATGCAGGAAGTGTCAAGGGGTAATGTAAGCGATGATACCGAGATTATTGGAAAGATACCGCAGTGAGATCACCGTAAAAATGATGGAGAAATTCGGCCTGAAGAACCGCATGGCCGTGCCGCGCCTGGATAAGATCGTGGTGAATATGGGCGTGGGAGAGGCGCTGCAGGACGTGAAGATCCTGGATAAGGCAATGGAGGAACTGGGGATCATAACCGGGCAGAAGCCGTTGATGCGCCGGGCAAAGCTGGCGATCGCCAACTTTAAGATAAAAGAGAACAATCCTATCGGCTGCAAGGTTACCCTGCGTCGGGCGAGGATGTACGAGTTCCTGGACAGGCTGATCAGCATAGCCCTGCCGCGTATCCGCGACTTCCGCGGCGTGCCTTTGTATTCCTTCGATCAGGCCGGCAATTACACGCTGGGGCTTACCGAACAGAATATATTCCCGGAGATCGACGCCGACAGGATCGGCCGGACCCAGGGTATGGATATTGTATTCGTGATCAAGAACTCCAAAAGCTCGGAGCAGTCGAAAGAGCTTTTGAAATTATTCGGAATACCCTTCAAGGAGAAAGATTAACAATGGCAAAGACGTCCCAGTTGGTCAGGTGGAAGAGGCCCGCTAAATTTTCAACCCGGAAATATAACCGCTGCGCGATCTGCGGAAGGAGCGGCGGTTTTCTGAACAGGTTCAAGCTCTGCCGTATGTGTTTCCGGGAGCTGGCCTGGCAGGGATTGATCCCCGGGATCAAGAAAGCAAGCTGGTAAGGATATAAAACGAAACATTAAAAGGAGCATAAATGTCAAGAACTGATCTGATCGCCGATACATTTACGAGGATCCGGAACGCCGTAATGGCGCATAAGGTGAATCTGGACGCGCCCGCTTCCAAGATGACCCGGTCTATCCTGGACATCCTGAAGAAGGAGAATTATATCGACGATTACAAGCTTATCGAAGATAAGAAACAGGGCGTGTTCAGGATATACCTTAAATATGTCGGCGGCAAATCGGTGATCCGGGCCATAAAAAGGGTATCGCGCCCGGGATTGAGGATGTATAAGGAAAGCGCCAAGATCCCTTCGGTATTGCGCGGACGAGGCCTGGCCATAGTTTCCACCTCTAAAGGGGTGCTTACGGACAAAGACGCCAAGGCGCAGGGCGTAGGCGGGGAAATAATAGGTTATATCTGGTAAGGTTTAACTAACAACATTTAAAAGTCAGGGAAAATATGTCACGTATAGGAAGAAAGATAATCAGCATACCAAGCGGTGTAAAGGTCGAGACTAAGGACGGACGGATTTTCGTCGAAGGGGCCAAAGGCAAGCTTGACATTAAGCTGCCCGACAGGATCGAGCTGGAGATCGCCGATGCAAAGATATCGGTCAAGCGCCGCGGGAATATCGCTTCGGATAAGGCGCTGCAGGGGTTGATCCGCGCCCTGACTTTCAATATGATAAAAGGCGTTACCGAAGGCTATGTCAAGGAATTGGAGATCATCGGCGTGGGTTTCAAGGCCGTGGTCCAGGGGAATAAACTGGTGCTTAACGTGGGTTTTTCTCATCAGGTCAATTTTGAGATACCGGCGGGAATAAAGATCGAATGCCCGAAGAACACGCTGGTAGTGATCCGCGGGATAGATAAGGAAAAGGTCGGAGAGGTGGCTGCGGAGTTGCGCGCGATCTGTCCGCCGGAACCGTATAAGGGAAAAGGCATCAGATTTGTTGGGGAACGGGTGCGCAAGAAGGTCGGTAAGGCGCAGGCAACCGGTAAATAAACCCTCCAAGATCGCTGTCTTGTCGGACGGTGATCCGGGGCAGGGTGATAACGAAGGCATATATAAAATGAAAAATAAAAAAGAGCTGCTCAGATTAAGAAGGCACCGTAATTTAAGGGTAAGGTTATCCGGGACAACGGAAAAGCCGCGGCTGGCGATACACCGCAGCCTGGCGAATATCTCCGCCCAGATAATCGACGACGTAAAGAACAAGACGGTTTTTTCTCTTTCGACGACCGACAAGGAAATAAAGGCAAAGTTCCCCTATGCCGGCAATATCAAGGCCGCGGAATTTTTCGGCGAGCTTTTTGCCAGGCAGGCGAAAGAAAAGGGTGTGACCAAGGTGGTTTTCGACCGGGCCGGGTATCTTTATCACGGGCGGGTCAAGGCATTTGCGGACAGCGCCAGAAAAGGCGGCCTGGAATTCTAAGTTTTCAAAACGAGAGGTAATTAAAAAATGCGTGAAATGAATATCGAGCAGCAGGAAGTGGAGAAGATCGTCGCCATCAACCGCATTACCAAGGTCACCAAGGGCGGCAAAAAGATGTCTTTCAGCGCTTTGGTGGTGGTCGGTGACAGAAAAGGCCGGGTAGGGATCGCGCTGGGCAAGGCCAACGAAGTCGCCGACGCCATCCGCAAAGGCCTGAACCAGGCAAAACGCGGCCAGATGAGAATGCCGGTCGAGAACGGCACTATACCCCACGAGGTCCTGGGAAAATTCGGCGGGGCGATGGTTATGCTTAAGCCTGCTTCCGAAGGCACCGGTATTATCGCCTGCGGCCCGGTACGGGCTATCTGCGAGGCTTGCGGCATAAGGGATATCCTGACTAAATCGTTAAAATCCAATAACCCAATAAACGTGATCAAGGCTACGATCGCCGGCCTTCAAGATTTAAAGGAAGCGTAAAATGAAGAAGAAAACCGCTAAAGTTTCAACTGAAGCAAAACAGGTATTCGGGCTGCATAATTTGCAGGTCCCCAAAGGGGCTCATAAAAAGCGCAAGTACCTCGGCCGCGGCTCAAGTTCGGGCCATGGCAAGACATCAACCCGCGGCAGCAAAGGCGAGACCTCGCGCTCCGGACGGGCTACGTATACCGGTTTTGAAGGGGGGCAAAGCCCTTTGATCCGCAGGATGCCCAAACGCGGTTTTACCAGCAAGTTTGCCAAGGTGTACCAGGTGGTAAATATCGACGGCCTGAACGGGCTTAAGGATAAGGTAGTGAACCCGGATGTATTGTTAAAGGCGGGTTTGATCAAAAGCAGGAATAAGATGGTCAAGATCCTGGGAGAGGGCGAGTTAAAGAATGCGGTGAGCGTTTCCGCACATGCCTTTTCTTTGTCCGCTCAGGAAAAGATAACCAAGGCCGGCGGAAAATTTGAGGTTTTGAATGCTTAGCGCTTTAGCTAATTCGTTTAAAATCCCCGATCTAAAAAGGCGTTTGTTGATCACCGGAGCCCTGCTGGTTGTTTACCGGATGGGCTGTTTTATCCCCACGCCCGGCATAGACGGCATCGAACTGGCCAGTTTCTTCGAGCGGATGGCCAAAACGCAGGGCGGCACGCTCTTTGGCATAATCAATATGTTTTCCGGCGGCGCTATGGAAAAGCTGACCATTTTCGCGCTGGGTATCATGCCTTATATATCCGCCTCGATCATTATGCAGCTTTTGACCGCGGTGATCCCTTTTCTGGAGAAACTTTCCAAAGAGGGCAGGCAGGGATACGAAAAGATCAATCAGTATACCCGTTACGGAACCGTAGCCCTGGCATTAGTGCAGTCGTTCTTTATCGCTATCTGGATCGAGAACCTCGGAGCGCAGGAAGGCGTCCGGATCGTGCTGGACCCGGGCCTGGGCTTCAGGCTCTTGACCATGATGACCCTGACCACCGGCACCATATTTATCATGTGGCTGGGAGAGCAGATACAGGAAAGGGGCATAGGTAACGGCATATCCCTGGTGATCACTGCAGGCATAATCTCGCGCATACCTTCGGCTTTGCATCAGCTTTTCGTTTTGATCTCTCCGTTTGCGGCTTCACGCAGGCAGATACAGCCGGTTACGCTTCTGATCATGGCCGGGCTTCTGTGCCTGGTAATATATGCTGTTGTAATGATCACCCAGGGCTACCGCAAGATCCCTGTGCAGTATGCCCGCAGGATAGTGGGTAGAAAGATCTATGGCGGGCAATCGACTTATATCCCCCTTAAGGTGGATACCTCCGGGGTTATCGCGATCATTTTTGCGCAGTCAATAATACTCTTCCCGGCGACTATCGCCTCTTTTATACCTAACCCGGCATTGCAGAATTGGGCGATGAATTTCGCCAGGGGGCACTGGACTTATGTGGCGGGAAACGCGCTTTTGATAATTTTCTTCTGCTATTTTTATAACGCCATAGTTTTTAACCCCACCGATATAGCCGAGAATATGAAGAAATACGGCGGTTTTATCCCGGGGATACGCCCGGGCACGCCGACATCGGATTATCTTTTTTACGTGATGAACAGGATCACTCTGGCCGGCGCGGTATTTATCGCGGCGATCGCCATATTCCCGGACCTGATCATGTACTGGCTGAAGATCCCGTACCTGGTCGCTTCGTTTTTCGGCGGCACGGGTATCCTGATCATAGTCGGGGTAATGCTGGACACTATAAAACAGATCGAGTCTCACCTGGTGATGCATCATTATGAAGGCTTCATCAAGAGCGGCCGGATCAAGGGGCGCAGGTCATGAGGATCGTGCTTTTAGGGCCTCCGGGGGCGGGAAAAGGTACTCAGGCAAAGCAGTTATCCAAGAAACTGGAGTTGCCGCATATTTCCACCGGCGACCTGTTGCGCCAGAATGTTTCCAAGGGGACTGGCCTGGGTAAACAGGCCAAGGATTTCATGAACAAAGGGCTGCTTGTTCCGGATGAGCTGGTTACCAGCATGCTCACCGAAAGATTCAAACAGCCTGATCTGGCAAAGGGCTTTATATTAGACGGATACCCCCGCAATCTGAACCAGGCCAAAGTGCTCGATGAAATACTTAAATCGATTAATATGGACATCGACCTGGCGGTCGACCTGGATTCAAGCGAGCCGGTGATCATTCAGCGGCTTTCCGGAAGGCTGGTCTGCCGGAAATGTTCGGCGAATTATCACAGGACGAATATGCCTCCTAAAACCGAGGGCATTTGCGATATTTGCGGCGGCGAGCTTTACCAGAGAGCCGACGATAAAGAGGAAACGATAAGGAAGCGCCTTGCGGTTTACCGTGAAGAGGTTTCGGCGCTGTTGGAATATTACCGCCGGAACAGGCTTTTGACCACCATTTCGGCGGATGAGGACGCTGGCATTGTACTGAACAAGATCATAGAATTGGCAAGAAGCTCAGATGATCCCCATAAAATCTGAAAGCGAACTGGAGTTGATGCGCCGGGCAGGCGAGATATTGGCCCAGGTGATGCATAAGGTCCAGCAGGCGGTGCGGCCGGGTATAACGACCGGTGAATTGGACCGGTTGGCCGAGGAACTGATCATTGAGAATAGAACACTGCCGGCTTTTAAAGGTTATAACGGTTATCCCGCGGCCCTGTGTATTTCGATAAACGAGCAGGTGGTCCATGGAATACCGGGTGAACGCCGGTTGGAAGACGGCGATATCGCGAGTTTAGACCTGGGTTTGAATTATCAAGGTTATTTCTCGGATTTAGCGGTTACGGTCGCCGTAGGCAAGAGCGACGCTAAAGCCAGAAAGCTGGTCGATACTACCAGGCAGTCGTTGAACGAAGGGATAAAGAAGGCTGTTTGCGGTAATCATTTATCCGATGTTTCCTGGGCGATACAGCGTCATGCCGAGAAAAACGGTTTTTCAGTGGTCCGGCAATTTGTCGGCCATGGCATAGGCCGCCGGCTTCATGAAGAGCCTGAGGTCGCTAATTTCGGCCAGGCGCACCGCGGACCGGTATTAAAATCCGGGATGGTCCTGGCGATCGAGCCGATGATCAACGCCGGGACATGGGAATGCGAGGTCCTGGCCGACGGTTGGACCGCGGTAACCAAAGACGGCGCGTTTTCCGCGCATTTCGAGCATACTGTGGCAGTGACCGAGGCCGGCCCGCAGATACTGACCAGGCTTTAAGAACAGTAAAACAAGGATCGTATGCCAAAAGAAGATCTTATTGAAACCGAAGGTAAAGTCCTGGAAGCGTTGCCTAACGCGGTTTTTAAGGTTGAATTGGAGAACGGCCATGTAGTTATGGCGCATGTTTCCGGAAAAATGAGGATGAATTTCATCCGGATATTGCCCGGCGACAAGGTAAAACTGGAATTGTCTCCGTACGACCTGGCTAAGGGCAGGATAACTTTCAGGGTCAAATAACAAGATCATAGAAAGGGCGAGACGTGAAAGTAAAAGCTTCGATACGTAAAATATGCGATAATTGCAAGGTTATCAGAAGGCGCGGAGTGGTGCGGGTCATCTGCACTAATCCCAAGCATAAACAAAGACAGGGATAGGGAATTTAATGTAGATTCTGAGTGCGTTAGAAACGGACCCAGAATTAAATGTTCGCTCTCGCGAGCTCACATTTCAGGAGGAGTAAAGGTGCCGAGAATCTTAGGTGTGGACTTACCAAAAGCAAAGAGAATAGATGTCGCGTTGTGCTATCTTTACGGCGTAGGGCATTTTTTATCCGCCCAGCTTCTTAAAGAAGCTGGGATCGAGCCAAGCAAACGGGCCAAGGACCTGACCGAAGAAGAAGTCTCCCGGATCACTAATACCCTGCAGAAAAGCAGCTTTAAATTCGAAGGCGACTTGCGCCGTGATATAGCCCAGAACATAAAACGGCTTATGGATATCGGCTCTTACCGGGGGATGCGCCACAAGAAAGGCCTGCCGGCCAGAGGACAGAGGACCAGGACCAATGCCCGGACCAGAAAAGGACCGCGCCGCGCGAATATGGCGATCAAGAAAGCGGAGCCGGGAAAGAAATAAGTGTTTTGACCCTTCGGTCGCTGAAGCGGCCTCAGGGTCAAATTTTCTCCGCCTAAGGCGGATCAAATTTGAGGAGATTTGAATGGTTGAGAAAGCAAAAAAGAAGAAAGTCTTGAAAGGCATCACTTCCGGGGTCGCGCATATACTGGCGAGTTTCAATAATACAATGATCACGATCACCGATAAACAGGGCAATACCATTTCGTGGTCGAGCCCTGGTATCGTAGGCTACAGCGGTTCCAAAAAGGCGACCCCTTTTGCCGCCCAAACCGCGGCAGGCGATGCCGCCAAAAAGGCCAAGGATATGGGCCTTAAAGATGTAGAAGTCCTGGTAAGAGGCCCGGGACCCGGCCGCGAATCGGCGATCAGGGCGCTTCAGGCAGGCGGGCTTACCGTTACTTCGATCAAAGATATCACACCAATCCCACACAACGGCTGTCGCGCCAAAAAGAAGAGAAGAGTATAAGCGACGTTTTTTAATTTAAACGGAGTAAACTAAATATGGCAAGGTATACAGAAGCGGTTTGCAGGTTGTGCAGAAGAGAGCAAAAGAAATTATTCCTTAAGGGGACCAAGTGCAACACTGACAAGTGCCCGATCACCAAGCGTAATTTCGCGCCCGGCCAGCATGGGCCGACCAAGACCCGTATAAAGATGTCCAACTACGGTCTGCAGCTGCGCGAAAAACAAAGGGTAAAGAGAATGTACGGCGTCCTGGAGAGGCAGTTCCGCCGCTATTTCGCGGAGGCTGCGAAATCCAAGGGCGTTACCGGCAAAGTCCTTCTGCAGCTTTTGGAGAGACGGCTGGATAACGTCATCTTCCGGATGGGGCTGGGGGTTTCCCGGTCGCAGGCACGTCAGATCGTCAGGCATAACTTCGTGGAAGTCAATTCCAAGCGCGTGAATATCCCGTCTTATCAGATCGTGGTAGGCGAGACTATTTCGATCAAGGCTAAGGATAAGGCTAAGAATAAGCTGAAGGAGAATATGGAGCTTTCCAAAAGCCGCACTGTCCCTTCCTGGCTGCAGTTCGAGCCGGCGAATATGACCGCGCATGTGATCCGCCTTCCGGAAAAGGGCGATATCCTCATGCCGATCGAAGAACAGTTGATCGTCGAGTTGTATTCCAAATAACAGGTAATTTCCCGTTTCGGACGGGTTAACCAAACAAACGCAACGAGAAGCAACGGCGTTGCCGAAGTATTAAGGAGAGCGCATATGGGTGTTAAGTGGAGAGATTTTCAACTACCAAAAAAATTGGAATGCGAGGAGTCGAGCAGCACGGATACTTACGGGAAGTTTTTTGCCGCTCCTTTTGAAAAGGGTTACGCGATCACTCTGGGCAATTCATTAAGGCGCGTCCTGTTGTCTTCAATAGAAGGCAGCGCGGTCACTTCGATCAAGATCACCGGCGTTCAGCACGAGTTTTCGTCCGTTCCGGGGGTGGTCGAGGACGTTACCGAGATAATCCTTAACCTGAAAAACCTTATCCTGCGTTCGCACTCGAAGGTCCCCAAAACACTGGTGATCAAGAAGAACGGCAAAGGCCCGGTAAAGGCCAAGGATATCGCGACCGATGAAACGGTTGAGATAATCAATCCCGAACTGCATATCTGCACTCTGACCAAAGACATCAAATTCCATATGGAATTGGAAGTGGCCAGGGGCCGCGGTTATGTGACCCAGGAAGCAAATAAGAAAGAAGACCAGGCTATCGGCGTTATTCCGATCGATTCGATATTTTCCCCGGTGAGAAAAGTTAATTTCTCGGTGGAGAATACCCGCGTCGGCCAGAAGACCGATTACGATAAGCTGAGCCTTGAGATATGGACTAACGGCGGGATCAGCCCGAAAGACGCGCTTCTGTACGCGTCCAACATACTTCAGCGCCATCTGGATATCTTCGTTAATTTCGGCCAGCTGCCGGAGGAAGAAGATGACGAGCCGGAGATGACCCAGGAAGAAACAGCGCTGTATGAGAAGCTGAGGCTTCCGATCTCGGAGCTGGAGCTTTCCGTGCGCAGCTCGAATTGCCTGCGCGAGGCCAATATCAAGACCATCGCCGACCTGGTCCGCCGGGCCGAGGATGAGATGCTTGGCTTCAAGAATTTCGGCAAGAAGTCGTTGACCGAGATAAAGCAGCTTTTGGGCGGTATGGGATTAAGCCTGGGCACCCCGATCGATCTTAAAAAACTCAAGAAATCTTAAGAGGATATGAACGATGAGACACAAAAAAGCAAAAGATAACCTTAACCGGATCACCAGTTGGCGCAAGGCCACCTTGATCAGCATGGTCAAAAGCCTCCTGAAATACCAGAGGATCAAGACCACTCTGGTCCGCGCAAAAATGGTCCGTTCCATTGCTGATAAGCTTATCACAATGGCCAAGAAGAACACCCTGGCGCAAAAACGCCAAGCCAATCAGATCCTCTCAGACCATAAGCTGGTTTCGGTCCTTTTCGAGGATATCGGCCCGCGTTTCGCCAAGAGGCAGTCCGGCTTTACCCGCATATTGAAACTGGGTTTTCGCCGCGGGGATAACGCCGAACTGGTAGTCCTGGAATTCACCGAGATAAAAGAAAATAAAAAGAAAACGGCGAAAGCCGAAACCGCGGCAAAAACAGAGCATCCGTCCGCACCGCAAGAGCACGCGGAAAAAGACAGATCCGCTGAGCAGGACCGGCCCAAGGCAGAGCATAAGGCAGGCGAAAAGCCGGCGGCCGGGCCGAAACCCGCGAAGAAGTTTTTAGGCGGCATAAGGGATATTTTCAAGAAGGAAAGAGACTCGTTATAAAACATTGTTATGCCAATTACAGATCTAAAGACGAAGACTTGCGGGGAAATAAGCTGATTTTCACGTAAGTCTTCGTTTTTTTTAACTGACGATTAAAAATGAAAATTAATACCAGGATAGCTGAAAGGCTGGCGAAGATAAACCCGTCTTCAACTCTGGCCATTACCGCCAAAGCGAATAAGCTCAAGGCCGACGGCAGGGATGTGGTCAGTTTTGCCGCCGGCGAGCCGGATTTCGATACCCCGGAGCCGATCAAGGCCGCGGCGATCAATGCGATAAACTCCGGCTTCACCAAATATACCCCGACCACCGGCACCCAGGAATTAAAAGCGGCTATCGTGAACAAATTCAAAAAGGAAAACAATCTCACATACGCGCCGCATCAGATCGTTGTTTCCTGCGGCGCAAAGCACAGTATCTTCAATACGCTGTTCGTTTTAGTCGAAGCCGGGGACGAGGTGATCATCCCGTCTCCGTATTGGGTGAGCTACCCGGAGATGGTCAATCTCTGCCAGGCATCGCCTAAACTGATAAAGACCAGCGCGGCGAACGGCTTTAAAATGACCCCCAGGGAGTTAAAGACGTATATCGGCCCCAAGACCAAGGCGCTTATCCTGAATTCGCCTTCAAATCCAACGGGATGCGTGTATACTGAGAATGAATTGCGGGCGATCGCTGATATATGCGTGTGCAATAAAATGTTTGTGATCAGCGACGAGATATATGAAAAAATGATCTATGATAATATCCAAACCGCGTCCATCGCGTCGTTCAATAAGGATATTTATGATTTGACCATCACGGTCAACGGGCTTTCCAAAAGCCACGCGATGACCGGCTGGCGCATCGGGTATATCGGAGGCCCCGCGGATATAATCGCGGCGATCTCGAAATTTCAGGACCACTCGACCTCTAATCCGGTTTCCATCAGCCAAAAAGCGGCGGTGGCAGCGTTGGCGATGCCGGATGAGGCCACGCGGGCAATGACCGCGGAGTTCCAGAAGCGCAGGGATTATATCGTTCAGCGGATATCGGCTATGACAAAAATATCCTGTGTGATCCCCAGAGGCGCGTTTTATATTTTCTGCGATATTTCAAAAACAGGGCTTGATTCTATGACGATAGCGACCCGCCTGCTCGATGAACAAATGGTGGCGGTTATCCCCGGTATTGCATTCGGCAACGATGATTGCATACGCCTGAGCTTTGCCACAGGGCTTAAACAGATAGAAAAAGGCATGGACAGGCTCGAACTTTGGCTTAATAAATTATAAAATCGCGTTCGGAGAAAAAAGAACATATGGGTAAAACAATAGCGGAGAAGATCTTAAGCAAGCACGCTGGCCGGGATGTCAGCGCCGGCGATTTTGCCCTTTGCGGCATCGATTTCGCCTTTGGCCAGGACGGAACATCATCGATCATAATCGATCAGATCAAGGAACTCGGCGTAAGCAGCCTGAAGACAAAATTCCGAATGGTCATCGACCATAGCGCGCCGTCGCCGAGCGAAGGGGTTTCCCGGGTGCATAAAAAGATGCGCCAGTTTGCCGCAGACCATAAAGCCGGGCTTTTTGATGTCGGATGCGGGGTTTGCCATCAGGTGATCCCGGAATCCGGCTGCGTTTTGCCCGGATACCTGGTCCTTGGTGCGGATTCGCATACCTGCACCTATGGGGCGATCGGCGTATTCTCTACCGGCGTGGGTTCTACCGACCTGGCCGTGGCTCTGGCTACCGGAAAGAACTGGTTCAAGGTCCCGGCAACGATCAAGATCGTATTGAAAGGCAGGATCCCGAAAGGCATATTCGCCAAGGATATCATTTTATATGTGATCTCAAGGACCACTGCCAGCGGCGCCACTTATAAAGCGGTGGAGTTCTGCGGGCCGGTCATCGACAAGATCGACATGGACGGCAGGTTCACTATGTGCAATATGGTGGTGGAGATGGGCGCGAAGGCCGGTTTTATGCCCCAGGACAATAAGACCCGGGATTGGTTCAGGAAGAACGTCCCGTCGGCTAAGAAAATAATTCCGGTCGCTGCTGACCCGGACGCGGTTTATGAGCGTGTCCTGGAGCTTGATATATCCGGGCTTAAGCCCCAGGTCTCGGTGCCGCATAACGTGGATACCGTGACTGAGGCGGATAAATTAAAGGGCATAAAGATAAACGAGGCGTTCCTGGGGACCTGCACCAACGGAAGGCTCGCCGACCTTAAGGTCGCCGCTAAAATATTGAAGAATAAGAAGGTCGCTTCCGGGGTGCGTTTTATCATCGCCGCCGCGTCGCGCCCGATCTTCCTCGAGGCTCTTGACCTGGGATTGATCGATATTTTTGTAAAGGCGGGGGCAGTGGTAGTGGCTCCTGGATGCGGGCCATGCGTCGGAACGCATAACGGCATACCCGCTGATGGCGAGATAGTCATCTCCACGGCTAACAGGAATTTCAAAGGCAGGATGGGCAATCCTAAAGCGTTTATTTATCTGGCGTCTCCGGCAACAGTCTGCGCTTCAGCGATCACCGGCCGGATAACTGATCCCAGAAAATACCTATAAAAGGGGGATGGGGATGGATATGCATCAATTACTTGTATTGTGCATCGAAAGAAAGGCCTCTGACCTTCATTTTTCCGAGAATGAGCCTCCGCTCTTGCGCGTCGACGGAAAATTGATCCGCACCGATCTGCCCGCCTTGAACCAGGATGACCTTAAAAAATTGGTCTACGGAGTGCTCACTGATTCCCAGAAGGAGATCTTCGAAAAGAACCTGGAATTGGATTTTTCCCTGGCTTTGCAGGGGCTTGACCGGTTCCGGGTGAATATCCATATGCAAAAGGGCACGGTTGAGGCCGCTTTCCGCAGGGTGCCCCTGGTCATCCCCAGCGTCGAACAGTTAGGGCTTCCTCCGGTGGTCATTGACCTGGCCCGCAGGCCGAACGGCCTGGTCCTGGTAACCGGGCCGACCGGCGTGGGCAAAACCACGACCCTGGCGTCGATGGTCAACCTGATCAACCAGGAAAGGGAGTGCCTGATCATATCCATCGAAGACCCGATAGAGTTCATCTACAGCAACAAAAAATCCATAATAAAACAGAGGGAATTATATTCGGATACGCATTCTTTTTCCGACGCTTTAAGGCATTGCCTCAGGCAGGACCCCGACGTCATCGTAGTCGGCGAAATGCGCGACCTGGAGACGATATCCACTACGCTTACCGCCGCGGAAACCGGGCATCTTGTCCTGGCTACATTGCATACGCCGGACGCGCCGCAGACCGTGGAAAGGATCATCGACGTATTCCCGCCGCATCAACAGGCGCAGGTAAAGCTGCAGTTAGCGGATTGTTTGCAGGGAGTAGTGTCGCAGCTTTTGCTGCCGAATGCCTCGGGTTCAGGCAGAGTGTTGGCGACCGAAGTTATGATTGCCACCCCGGGTATCCGCAATCTTATCCGCGAACAGGAAGTTGAGCAGATACCCACTTTGATGCAAACCGGAAGCCAATACGGCATGCATACAATGGATAAATCTTTAAAGTCTTTATATTCAAAGGGGATTATCACTTTGGACGCGGCAATGACCAAGGTTAAAAATCCCGAAGAATTCCGCCAGCTGTAGACGTTGTAGCTAACCCGCTGGCGTGTTTAGCTTTACAATTAAATGTTATATCACTCAATTTAGTCCGGTTTAGTAATTTATTTGTAACTTGTTAAATGATAGACGGTTACGTACAACGTCTACTGGGGGAAGAGTGGAAATAAAAGGGAACACGGTAAGGTTAGGGGATGATATTAATACGGATTTTATAATTTCCGGAAGGTATAAGTTCGCGATCACTGATATTAAAGAATTATCCAAGCATATTATGGAAGATATTGACCCGGATTTTTCAAAAAAGATCGTTCCCGGGGATACGATCCTGGTCGCCGGCAAGAACTTCGGTATGGGCTCGTCGCGCGAGCAGGCGCCGCTGGTAATAAAAGGCGCCGGGCTGGTGGCTGTGCTGGCGGAATCTTTCGCCCGGATATTCTTTCGCAACGCCTTTAATGTCGGCCTGCTTTTGATCGAGACCGATACCAGCAAGATCGAGGCGAACGACCGTCTGGAGATCGACTTGGATAAAGGCAAGGTGGTTAACCTTACCAAAGATCTGCAGTTGAATATCAAGCCTTTGCCCGGCTTTATGCAGGAATTCCTGAAAGAAGGCGGGGTAGTTAATTATATCAATAAACACGGCGAACTTAAGGTATAAGCAAAAACCGAGGCAGGCTATGGCAAAATATACGGTGACATTGATTCCGGGCGACGGCATCGGCCCGGAGGTTTCCCAGGCGGCGCGCCGGTGCATTGACGCCACCGGGGTAAAGATAGACTGGGAAGTGATGCAGGCAGGCCAGATCGCTATGGAGCAGTGCGGGGAGCTTTTGCCGCAGAAAGTTTTGGATTCTGTAAAGAAAAACAAGGTGGCCTTAAAGGGCCCGATAATCACGCCCATTGGCACGGGGTTCCGTTCGGTTAACGTGGCTATCCGTCAGGCGCTGGATCTTTACACCTGCCTGCGGCCGGCCAAATCCTATCCCGGGGTAAAAAGCCGCTATCAGGACATCGACCTGGTTATTGTCCGTGAGAATACCGAAGACCTGTATGCCGGGATCGAGTTTGAGATCGGCAAGCCTGAGACGGAAAAGTTAATAAAAGAAATAATCCTGGCTTCTAAAAAAAATATCCGTCCGGATTCCGGGATATCCATCAAGCCCATTTCCGAGACCGCGACCAGGAAAATCGTCCGTTTCGCTTTTGAATACGCGGCCAAGAATAACCGCAAGAAGGTCACCTGCGTGACAAAAGCGAATATAATGAAATTCACCGACGGCCTGTTCCTGCAGACCGCCAGGGCTGTAGCTAAGGATTACGAGGGCAAGATCGTTTTTGAGGAAGCTCTGGTCGACAATATGTGCATGCAACTGGTGCAGAAACCGCATAATTTCGACGTGCTGGTCCTGCCGAACCTCTACGGCGATATTCTTTCCGATCTGTGCGCCGGACTGATCGGCGGATTGGGGATCGCCCCCGGAGCGAATATCGGTGACGGTATAGCGGTATTCGAGGCTGTTCACGGATCAGCGCCCAAATACGCCGGCCAGAATAAAGTCAATCCTACGGCAATGATCTTATCCGGGGTACTGATGCTGCGCTACCTCAATGAAGAGAAAGCCGCGGACCGGCTGGAATCTGCTTTAAAGGCTGTGCTGGCAGAAGGAAAAGACGTTACTTATGACCTTAAACCGCGGCGCGATGACCCGTCCGCAGTGGGGACGGGCGAGATGACGGACGCTATAATCAAAAAACTATGAAAATATCTATTATCGGAGCGGGTAATGTAGGCGGGACTGCGGCTTTGCGCGTGGCCCAGGAAAATATCGGCGATGTGGTATTGATCGACGTGGTCCCGGGAATGGCCAAAGGAAAAGGCTTCGACCTGGCTGACAGCCGCTGGCTGGCCGGGAAAAATTATCAGCTTACCGGCACGGATGATATCAACGGGCTTAAAGGATCGGATATTGTGGTGATCACCGCCGGCCTGGCCCGCAAGCCGGGAATGACCAGGGAAGACCTGTTGAACAAGAACAGCCAGATCCTTAAATCCGTCTGCGTCAAGGTCAAAGAATTGGCGGCGAACGCGGTGGTGATCATCGTGACCAATCCTCTGGATGTGATGACTTATTTCGCGGTAAAAACATTGGAATTTCTGCCGGGCAGGGTTTTCGGCATGGGTGTCACTTTGGACGCCAGCAGGTTCGCTAATTTGATCAGCGAGAAGTTATCGGTCGCGGCCACGGATATACAGCCGGTGGTTGTTGGTTGCCACGGCGAGGGGATGCTGCCATTGGCCCGTTTTACCAGGGTAAAGAATAAAGCGCTGACCGAGATCATCACGGATAAAGCCGCGATCGCTGAATTACTCGATCGCACTGTTGACCGCGGCAAGGAGATAGTTTCACTGCTGGGCTCGGGAAGCGCGTATTACGCGCCGTCTGCCGCGATATGCCAGTTGGTCAAGGCAGTGGCAAAAGATGAAAAATTGACCTTAGGCGTATCCGCATATCTGAACGGGGAATACGGGCTTAAGGATATAACCGTGGGCGTGCCTTGCCTTATCGGCCGCTTTGGCGTGGAAAAAGTCGTTGAGCTGGACCTTAACCCGGAAGAAAGATCCGCGTTCGTCAAATCCGCTGAATCTATTCGCCAGTTGACCAAGACCCTGGCTTTTTGAACAAAGCATAATCCAAATCCTGGAACGTTCCTATGTATGACCTTACAGTGATCGGCGCGGGATGGGCGGGATATAACGCCGCTATCGAGGCTCAAAAGCTGGGGGCTAAGGTCTGCCTTATCGAAATGGCCCTTATCGGCGGGACCTGCCTTAACCGGGGATGCATACCGACCAAGGCTCTTCTGCAGTCGGCAAAGGTCCTGGATACCTGTAAAAAAGCGGCTAATTTCGGCGTAGATTCCCCGTCGCCTTCGGCTGATCTGGCCAGGATCCAGGCCAGGAAAAATAAAATAGTCGAGCAGCTGCGCCAAGGGATGCTTTCCCGGATCAACGGCATAGATTTCATCAATAAATCCTGCGTGATAATCGATGCGCAGACCATCCAGGCGCAGGACCAGGCCATAAAAACCACGGCGATGATCATAGCCACCGGTTCTTTCCCGGTCGAGCTGAAATCCTTCAAGTTCGACGGCAGCAAATTCCTTTCCAGCGACAATATCCTTAATCTTGAAGTCATCCCTAAATCGCTGTTGATCGTCGGCGGCGGGGTGATCGGCTGCGAATTCGCCAGTTTATTCTCCGGCCTGGGCACGCAGGTCCACATCGTTGAAATGATGGAACAGCTTCTGCCGGGCGAGGATAAAGAAATCAGCCGCAAGTTGGAGCTTTGTTTCAAAAAAAGATCGGTCAAGGTAAATACAGCGACAGACGCATCTGCGCTGGATATCGGCGCGTATGAAAAGGTGTTGGTCGCGGTCGGTCGCAGGCCTAATCTCGCCGGGTTGGATAAGCTCGGCCTGGAAGTTGAAAAAGGCGGCATCGCGGTAAATGAATTCCTGCAGACCAGCGTGCCCGGTGTTTACGCGGCCGGAGACTGCACCGCAAAGATAATGCTGGCGCATTACGCGGCATACCAGGGAAAGACCGCGGCCTGGAATATCTGTAATCCGGATAAACTGCTGAAAGCGGATAATAAAGTCATCCCGGGGTGCATATTTACTAACCCGGAGATCGCCAGCTGCGGAATGAACGAAGAAGCCGCCAGGAAAAACAACATCGCGGTAACAGTGCATAAATTCGATTTCCTGGGTTCGGGAATGGCCAGGATACTTGATGAGACCGACGGTTTTATCAAGATCGTCGCCGAGGAAAAAAACGGACGGATAATCGGCGGCTCGATCATCGGACCCAGGGCAACGGAGTTGATCAGCGTGATCTGCACAGCCGCGAGCTCGGGTTTAAGCGTCAGCCAGCTGAAAAGAACGATTATGGCCCATCCCAGCCTTTCCGAGGCGATAAACGAGGCCTTGGATAAATAACCCGGTTTTAACGATGCGCGAGGTTCATCAGCTTGGATTGACGGATTATCAGTTTTCCCGGGACTTTCAGGCCGGGATCTTTGAAAAGGTTAAGAGCGGCTCTTTGAGATCTGCGCTTATTTTATGCCGGCATCGCCCGGTGATCACTATGGGCAGGCAGGCAAAGCCTCAGAATATCAGATCCAGCCCGGCGGAGCTTGATATAAAAGGCATCCGCACGGTCTTTGTGGAACGCGGAGGGGATGTGACCTACCACGGCCCGGGCCAGCTGGTCATTTATCCGGTCTGCGACCTGCGGTTCTTCGGCAAAGACCTGCATCATTACCTGCGTATGCTGGAAAGCCTGGTCATGGGGACATTGACCGAATCCGGCATAAACCCCTGCCGGAAACCGGGATTGACCGGGGTATGGGTGGATGAGGCGAAGATATCATCGATCGGCATAGCGGTGCGTAATTGGATAAGCTATCATGGGATAGCCTTGAACGTGAAAAAGGATGACCTGGAGGGTTTTTCATTGATCAGGCCGTGCGGCATGGATATACGGATGACCTCAATGGAAACTCTCCTCAACAGAGACGTCAGCTTTGAACAGGTCAGCTCGTCAATAATCAGGAGATTTCAGAAATGTTAAAGGCCATTTTGCCGGAGTTGGGACAGGGGATCGATAAGGCGACTGTATCATTCTGGTTTTTGAAAGAAGGCGACAAGGTCAAGGAAAAGGACGACTTAGTGGAACTGACCACGGATAAAGCCGCGTTCAACCTTCCTTCGCCCGGAACAGGCACGATCACCGAGATATTCTTTCGCGAAGGCGAAACGGTGAATGTCGGCCAGGTCCTGGCGCATATCGACGAGAATTAACGGTAAAATTTTTTCTTGACAAAATTTCAAATGTGATTATAATTAGCACTCTGGGGCATAGAGTGCTAAGATGTTTTAATCCAAAAACAGGAGGTGGTGCAATGAAGCTTCAACCGTTAGGTGACCGCGTAGTGGTCAAGCCTTTAGAGGCTGAGACTAAATCAAAAGGCGGAATACTTCTTCCGGATACAGCGAAAGAAAAACCGCAGCAGGGCGAGATCATTGCCGCGGGCAAAGGCAAGACTTTGGAAAACGGCAGCGTCGCGGCGTTGGAGGTAAAGGTCGGGGACAAGGTATTATACGGAAAATATTCCGGGAACGAATTCACCAGCAAGGAAGGTGAAGAGCTCTTGATCATGCGGGAAGAGGATATCCTGGCAATAATAAAATAACGGTTTGACCCCTTGTTGTTCTTTTGGTTGAAACAACTCGGGGTTAAATTCCTCCGCCTCCGGCGGAGTAATTTAAAGAGAGGATAAAATGGCAAAACAATTGTTGTTCAGCGATGAAGGCCGCAGGAAGATACTCAGCGGCGTAGAGCAATTGGCCGCCGCGGTCAAAGTGACCCTCGGGCCTAAAGGACGCAACGTGGTCATTGACAAAAAATTCGGCTCGCCGACCATCACCAAAGACGGCGTAAGCGTAGCCAAAGAAGTGGAATTGGAAGATCCTTTTGAGAATATGGGCGCGCAGATGGTCAAGGAAGTAGCCGAAAAGACCTCGGATATCGCGGGTGACGGCACTACCACAGCCACAGTCCTGGCTGAGGCGATCTACCGCGAAGGCTTAAAGAACGTTACCGCCGGCTCTAATCCCATGGCTTTAAAGCGCGGTATCGAAAAGGCAGTGGAAAAGATAATCGAGGAGCTAAAGAAATTATCCACCCCGATCAAAGATAAAAAAGAGATCGCCCAGGTCGCTTCGATAGCGGCTAACGGCGACAGCGTTATCGGCGACCTTATCGCCGACGCTATGGAAAAAGTCGGCAAGGACGGGGTTATCACAGTGGAAGAGGCGAAATCCACCGCGACCACCCTGGATGTGGTCGAGGGTATGCAGTTCGACCAGGGATACCTTTCCCCTTATTTCGTCACCGACGCGGAAAGAATGGAAGTCATCCTGGATGACCCGTATATCCTGATCCATGAGAAAAAGATATCTTCCTTGAAAGACCTGCTGCCGCTTCTGGAAAAAATCGCCCGCACCGGAAAACCGCTGTTGATTTTGGCGGAAGAGGTTGAAGGCGAAGCGCTGGCCACTTTGGTGGTCAACAAGATCCGCGGAACTTTCACCGCCTGCGCGGTAAAGGCCCCGGGTTACGGCGACAGACGCAAGGCAATGCTCGACGATATCGCTGTTTTGACCAACGGAAAGGCGATAACCGAGGAATTGGGGATAAAGCTGGAGACCGTGGATATAGACGATCTCGGCCGGGCAAAAAGGGTCAAGATCGACAAAGAAAACACCACGATAGTCGAAGGCGCAGGAAAGACCGTGGCGATCAACGCCAGATGCGCACAGATCAAAAAACAGATCGAGGACAGCACTTCCGATTATGACAAAGAAAAGCTGCAGGAAAGGCTGGCAAAACTGCATGGCGGCGTAGCGGTGATCAATGTCGGCGCTGCGACCGAGACTGAAATGAAAGAGAAAAAAGCCAGGGTTGAGGACGCTTTGCACGCCACCAGGGCCGCAGCTCAGGAAGGTATTGTTCCGGGCGGCGGGGTCGCGTTGCTGCGGGCCATACCCGCTCTGGAAAAAATGAAGCTGGATGGCGACGAGAAGATAGGCGTGGATATCGTGAAGCGCGCCATCGAGGAGCCTTTAAGGATGATCGCCCAGAATGCCGGGCTTGAGGGATCAGTGGTCGTTCAACGGATCAAATCCGAGAAGACCAGCACCGGTTATGATGTTTCCCAGGACGCTTATGTGGATATGATCGACGCGGGCGTTATCGACCCCACTAAGGTAACCCGTTCAGCCTTGCAGAACGCCGCGAGTATCGCTTCGCTGCTTCTGACTACCGAGGCTGTGGTAACCGACCTGCCGGAAAAAGAAGGTAAGATGCCGGCAATGCCGGGCGGAATGGGCGGCATGGGTGGAATGGGCGGAGGAATGGGCGGATACTAAGCCCAAGCCGTTCTTAAACCTATGCGGCGGGAATAAAAACATTGGCCGGGCCAGTTTTGAACTGGCCCGGTCTTTGTTTTTTGAAAAAATGAAAGCGCTTTCCTTGACAATCAACATTTCCTGTGTTATACTTGAAAAAACCTTTACTTATTGAATAGCAAGGGGTTAAAATGCAGAACATCCTGAACGTACTCGGCCTTTTCAATTGGGTGGATATATTTGTTTTATTGGTTTTTATAAGGTTAGGCTGCATAAGCCTTAAAACCGGGTTATCCACGGAATTATTGAAATTTACCGGCACTTTTGCCGGGCTTTACCTGTCTTTGCACTATTATATTATTTTAGCCGGCCTTTTAAGCGGTAAAACCGCGGAAAAAAGCGGCCCTCCGGCTATATTCTGCCTTTCGTTCTTCATCCTGTTGGCGCTATCAGGTTATATAGTTTTCTTTTTCTTCCGTTTGTTCTTCAGTAAACTGGTTAAGGCTGAGGTGGTCCCTAATTTAAGCAAATGGGGCGCGTTCGTTATTTCTTTAGCCAGGGCGTCTTTGTTGTCCAGCATTGTTCTTTGCGCGTTCCTGGTCAGCGCTTCCCCGTATTTTACCAAGATCGTCCAAAGCTCTTATACAGGCGCCAGGGTCTCTAAAATCGCTCCCGCCACTTACACCTGGTTCTGGAACACGGTAATGTCCAAGTTTATGGTCAAGGAAAGCCTGAATAAATCTATTCCCGGCATAAAATAAATAAGATCTATGCAATTATCCAGAATTTACGATTTAGCCCTCAAATACGGCATTGAATGCGATCCCCGCCGGAATAAAGCAGCGATAAGCGCTTACGCGGATACGGCTATCTTATACGGACCGCCGGAAAAGCAGGTGCATAAGATACTTGTGGGCATCGATATCGAGACCCCGGAACTTCTGCTGGCGGATAAGATCCGTCACCGTGACGGATTGGACCTGGTGATCAGCCACCATCCCGAAGGCATAGCTTATGCCGGGCTGTACCAGGTAATGCAGCTGCAGGTGGACCTGCTGGAGCATATCGGTTTTGACCGTAAGTCCGCCGAACAGTTCCTGGAGGTCAGGCAGCGCGAGGTCGAACGCAGGATATCTCCGGCTAACCATATGCGCGCGGTGGACGCTGCGCGGCTGTTAAGCCTGCCGTTTATGTGCATCCACACCCCGGCGGACAATCAGGTCGCGGATTTTGCTTTGAAATTCCTGCAAAAAGCGAAACCCGGATGCGTCGGCGACATCCCCGAACTATTGCTGCAGATCCCGGAGTATAAAGAGGCGGCCCAACGGCTGGCCGGGCCCAAGCTGATCCTGGGCGATCCCAAACGGCCTTGCGGAAAGATATTCGTGGATATGACCGGAGGCACTGAAGGCTCAAAAGAAGTTTTTAGGAAGATGCACAAGGCCGGGGTCAGGACGCTGGTTTCAATGCATTTAAGCGAAGAGCACTTATCAAAGGTGAAGGACGCCAACCTCAATGTTGTCATCGCCGGGCATATCGCTTCGGATAACCTCGGGCTTAACCTGATGCTGGATAAGATCGAGCAGGAAGAAAAATTCAATTGCGTTTCCTGTTCCGGATTCCAGCGGATACGCAGGGCTAAGGAATAAGCAATGGCCGGACTTATAGACGATAATATCATCAACGAGATACTCGGCAGGGTCAATATAGTCGAGGTTATCTCCGAATATATCCCGCTTAAAAAAAGCGGAAGGAATTTTAAGACTAACTGCCCGTTCCACCATGAAAAGACCGCGTCGTTCATGGTCTCGGTGGACAAGCAGATCTATCACTGTTTCGGCTGCGGCGCCGGCGGCAATGTATTTAATTTCCTGATGCAATACGAGCGTTTGCAGTTTCCCGAGGCAGTGGAACTTCTGGCAAAAAAAACAGGGGTGACGCTGCCGGAAAGAAAACAGGGCCAGCGCAATCCTTCCGGGGTTACTACAGAGGTTTATCGGGTCAATGAACTGGCCGCGGAATATTACAGCGCCAACCTTAACGCGGCTTCCGGGCATGCCGGCCGGGAATACCTGGTTAAACGGGGGATCACCAAAGAAACCGCGGGATTATTCCGTTTAGGCCTGGCTTCGGATAAATGGGACGGGTTGTTGAATTACCTGCAGGTAAAATCGGTAAGCGTATCTTTGATGGAAAAGGCGGGATTGGTCCTGCCCCGGGATGACGGCGGGCATTACGACCGGTTCCGCAACCGGGTAATATTCACTATATCGGATGTTAAGTCGCAGGTGGTCGGCTTCGGGGCCAGGGTCCTGGATAACAGCCTGCCCAAATACATCAATTCGCCGGAAAGCCCGGTATATACCAAAGGCAAACATCTTTTTGGGTTTGACCTGGCAAAAGAAGCGGTCCGCGCCGAGGACTGCATTGTGGTTGTTGAGGGGAATCTGGACTGCATTGTCCCCTACCAGGCCGGATTGCATAACATCGCCGCCTCTTTAGGCACGGCATTGACCTCCGATCAGGTCAGGCTGATCAAACGTTACACCCATAACGCGGTGATTATGTATGACGGGGATAAAGCCGGTGAAATGGCTACCCTGCGCAGTTTGGATATATTTGTGGAAGAGGGGATGAACGTGCGGGTGGCGGCATTGCCTGCGGGATTCGACCCGGACACATTCGTGCGCAAGCACGGGATCGACAGATTAAAAGAGATGATCGCCAAAGCCGATAATCTTTTCGATTATAAAATGCGGGTATTAAAGGCTAAGTTCGACATCCGTCAGATCGAAGGCAAAGCCGGAATATCGGCGGAGATGCTGCCGACGATCAATAAATTCGCCAATGCCATACTGAGATCGGAATATTTGAAGAAGCTGTCTTTGGAGCTGAATGTTTCCGAGGACGCGCTGATGAAAGAAGCGGGAAAGGCTTCCGGCGCGAGCGGGCTGCGCGGCGCGGAACAACGGCCGGCGGCCGGGATCTCGCTGCAGGCGGCTAATCCCACGGAAAAACTACTGGTAAAGTTCATGCTTGAAGAAACCAGGATAATCGCGCAGCTTAAAGAAAAAATAGAGCCCTGTGATTTTCAGGATACGCAGATATCCCGGATCGTATCGCTGATGTTCGACTTTGTCACGGCGGGCCGGGAGCTTAAACCGAACGCGTTGATCAACCATTTGGAGGACAATAACCTTTCCCAGCTTTTGCGCGAGACCAGCTTTTACCTTCCGGAGGTGGAATACCCGGACAAGGACAAGGTCATAGAGGAATGCGTGCAGCGGCTGAAGAAGAACAGCCTGATCAAGAAAAAACACCGGCTTCAGCAGGAGATTAAAAAAGCGGAAACAGAGCGAAACGAAAATGAACTCAACAACTTAAAGGAAGAATTCAACCGATTAATAAAAAAGGGGTAGATCCGGATGAAAAAGAAAAGCCTAAAGCTAAAGACAACCGCGGGGAAGGAATTATCCAAGAGTTACACTAAGGAGGACGTCGAAAAAATAATCGCCCTGGGCAGGCAAAAAGGTTTTATAACTTACGACGAGGTTAACGACCTGCTTCCCGAAGGCGTATCTTCTTCTGCGGATATAGACCATTTGTTCGATATCCTGGGCAATGAGGATATTCCGGTAGTGGAGAACGATGATGATGCGGAGGCTGCGGCGGATAAGCCCGCTTCCCGGGTAAAAGAAGACGCCTCGGCGGAACACGAAATCGCGCGCGTCGAAGCGCAGGTATTCCCGCTGGACGATCCGGTAAAGATGTACCTTAAGCAAATGGGCTCCATATCGCTTTTGACCCGCGATGAGGAAATCGCCCTGGCCAAGAAGATCGAAGAAGCGGAGTTGAATTTTTATAACTCGGTGTTAGCCACCCGGTTTGCCAAGAATGAGGTAATAAAAATGGCGCAGAGGGTCATATCCGGGGAGGTCAATCTCGAAGAAGTGCTTAAAGGCGAGTTGACTACCAGCGTAAAAAGCGTGATGAACAGGTTTCAGCGTATAATCGTCCGGATCAAGGCCACGCGCAATGAAGAAAAAGCCATGCAATTGATCCGCCAGTTCAACTTCACCACTTCAGTGGTGGAAAAAGCGGTGCATAAACTGCATAAGCTGGTGAAAGAACTGGACCACCTTGACCGCTGCGGCAAACGCAACAGCGCCAAATGGCGCGAAGCCCTTAAAGTGATCGGGGAACCTTACGTAAAGATAAAGCTGCAGATCAGGTTGATCAAATCCTTCCATCTTAAGTTCAACCACGCCAAAGAACGGCTGGTAGCCGCCAACTTGAGATTAGTGGTCAGCATCGCCAAGAAATACAATAACCGCGGGCTGTCGTTCCTGGACCTTATCCAGGAAGGCAATATCGGGTTAATGCGCGCGGTGGAGAAATTCGAATACAAAAGAGGCTATAAGTTCTCAACATACGCTACCTGGTGGATACGGCAGGCGATCACCCGGGCTATCGCGGACCAGGCCCGGACCATCCGCATACCGGTGCATATGACCGAGACCATCAACAAGATAATCCGCTTTACACGGGTTTTTCTGCAGAAGAACGACCGTGAACCTACCCCGGATGAGATCGCCCAGAAGATGCGCCTGGCGCAGGACAAGGTCAAGGCGATATTGAAATTCGCCCAGAAGCCGATATCCCTGCAGATGCCTATCGGCGATGAGGGGGACACGCATTTCGGCGATTTTATCCAGGATAAGAAAGTCGCTTCTCCTGCGAATACCGCGGTGCGCTCGATGCTTAAAGAAGAGATGAACTGCATCCTGAACACACTGAACGACAAGGAGAAAAAGATACTGATCCTGCGCTTCGGGATAAACGACGGATGCCCGCGCACCCTGGAAGAGGTCGGCAATATTTTCAAGGTGACCCGCGAACGGATCCGCCAGATCGAGGCCAAGGTGCTTAAAAAACTGCGCCATCCCACGCGTTCCCGCAGGCTGCGCACTTTCCTGGATATGAGCCTGGCGCACGAGCGCGAATATTAAACAACGGATCAAACTATAAAAAAAATAAGGCCGCCCGGCAAGAAAATGGAGTTATTCCAACTTGCCGGGCGCCTTGTTTTGTAGTATCATAAGCCGATGCGCGGATACATTTTTGTCCTGATCATCGCTTCGCTATTCATACCATCCATTGCGCGGGCCGCAGGAACATCCAAGGTCTGCGTCCGGGATTGTTGCATCCAGGCCCAAATCGCTTTTTCAAGCGAAGAGAGGGCGGCGGGTTTAATGTCCCGCGAAAGATTGGGCCTTGAGGAAGGGATGCTTTTCATATTCGACCGGCCGCTGCGCTATTCTTTCTGGATGAAGAACATGAAATTCCCCCTGGACCTGATCTGGATCAGCCGGGACAAAACAGTGGTGGATATTACCCGCAGCGCGCAGCCGTGCGTTGACAGCTGTGAAAGCCTGTACCCGGCAGAGCCGGCAAAATATGTCCTGGAGGTCAACGCCGGGTTCGCGGCAGCGCATAACATACAAATCGGAGATAGGATGGATTTTTAAAATGCATGAATTCGCCAAAGACCTGAATACCGCCCAGCTTGAGGTAGTGAAGGCTATAGACGGCCCGATCCTGGTAATTGCCGGCGCCGGATCCGGCAAGACCCGGGTGATCGAATACCGGGTGCTTTACCTGGTACGCAATAACGTCAGGCCGCAATCCATACTCTTGCTCACCTTTACCAGGCGCGCGGCCAAGGAAATGCTCTCCAGGGCCGCCAGGCACGACAGCCGCTGTAATCACGTAGATGGCGGGACATTCCATTCATTCGCCTACCAGATGCTCAAAAAACACTCAAAACTCATCGGATTCGATGATTTCTCCATACTTGACGAGGATGACGCCCAGGAGGCGGTAGGGGCATGCCTCAAAAAGCGGGGTTTTTTCAGCGAGGATAAGCGCGCCCCCAGGAAAGACACTATACGCAAGGTGATCAGCATGTCGATCAATAAATCCCTGTCGATAAGCGAAACCCTGGAGAAAGAATACCCGGATTTCGCGGATTATTCCGCCGAGGTGGAAGAGATCAAGAACGAGTACCTGCGCTACAAAATCGAGAAAGGCTATTTTGATTACGACGACCTTTTGATCTATTTACGCCTGCTTTTGCAGAAGAACGGATCTATCCGAAAAGAGCTCGCGGATAAATACCGCTATATTATGGTCGATGAATATCAGGATACCAATAAACTTCAGGCGGATATCACCTTTCTTCTGGCCGGCGAGCATAAGAACGTAATGGTGGTCGGCGACGACGCCCAAAGCATTTACGGGTTTCGCGGGGCCTCGCACCAGAATATACTGGATTTCCCGAAACACTTTTCGGGATGCCGGGTGATCAAGCTGGAGGAGAATTACCGCAGCCATCAAACGATCCTGGATGTGGCTAACGCCATATTGAAGAATATGAAAAAGAAATTCTCCAAATCCCTGGTTTCGGCGGTTAAGGATGCCGGAAAAAAACCCGAGCTTCTTTTTTTCCGTAACGCTTATGAGGAAACCGAGTGGATCAGCAGGCAGATCCAGGAATTCCGCGATCAGGGCATCGATCTGGGCCGCCAGGCAGTGCTGTTCCGCTCCGCGTATATCTCGATCCCGCTGCAGATGGAGCTGAATAAGCGCAATATCCCTTTTCAGGTGTTCGGAGGCTTAAAGTTCAATGAGACCAGCCACGTTAAAGACCTGCTGGCGCATTTAAAGGCGGCTAATAATCCGAAAGATGAGTTAGCCTGGAACAGGCTATTGATGCTGATCGACGGGATTGGTGAAAAAACAGCCTCAAGGATAATAACCAGATTAAAAGAAGAGCCGGGCATGGACGGGATGATGAACAATGTCCTTTCCGGCAAGCTGGATAAACCTGCCAAATATTCCCGGGGGCTGGCCAGGCTGGGCGGTCTGTTCTCGGCTATCGCCGGCGGCGAAGCCGATATTTATAAGCAGTTCGACGAGATCCTGGGATACTACCGGCCGATAATGAAAGAGAAATTCGATGACTGGCAGCAGAGACTGAACGACCTTGAGGCGTTGAAGCAGATCTGCCGCAGGTACGATTCCATTAAAGACTTCCTGGCGGATTTCGCCCTTGATCCTCCGGAAAAAAACCAGGCGCAGGAAAGCCGTTTGGCTAACGCAAGCGAGAAACCGCTGACCCTGTCCACGATACACTCGGCCAAAGGCCTGGAATGGACCTGCGTTTTCCTGATCGGAATGGTTGACGGCGTGCTGCCGGTGAGTTTTTCGCTTAACGACGAAGACGGTATCGAGGAGGAGCAGCGGCTTTTTTATGTGGCGGTAACCAGGGCCAGAAAACACCTGATATTATCCCTGCATCACGAGTCAGCCGGATTCGGCACCAGCCAGTTTAATAAGGTCTCGCGCTTCCTGGAATGCCCTGAGCTGTTGTCCAAGCTTGAACAGAATGTATCCTTAGACCCTGAAGATGACTACGATATCTAAAGCCCAGATATATGTTGTCGAGGCCTCAGCCGGCTCTGGCAAAACCTATGCCCTGGCAAAGCAATACCTGCGCCTTTTGATCGGCCCCGGGCTAAAACCCGGGGAGATCCCTTTGCGCTCCATCCTGGCGATCACCTTTACCAATAAAGCGGCCGTAGAAATGAAGGAACGGATCCTGGAATTCCTGAAGAAGATCGCTTTTAACCAATTCAGGGACCCCGGGGAGAAAAAAGAGATATTATCCTTCCTGGAGACCGGCGAAGAGGCGGCCAGGGAAAAGGCGTTCCTGGTGATGGACGAGATCATCCGGAACTATAATTTTTTCCAGGTCCAGACCATCGACAGTTTTATAAACGCGATCCTTTCCGGGTGCGCGTTCAAACTGAACCTTTCCGCCGGGTTCAAGATCAAGACCAATTATGACGAATATTTGAGTTTCTGCCTGGATAAATTGATCGACCGCGCAGCCGGCAATAATGAGGTAATGGCGGTTTTTGAGGGGTACCTGCGCCAGTATTTATACCTGGAGAACAAAGCCGGATGGCTGCCGAAGAAAGATATCCTGGATACGCTGGCAAAGATGTTAAACGACAGCAATGTTTACGGGAAAGGATTTACCGGCTACAGCTTGAAGGATAAAAACAGCCTGTTCGTTGCCAGAAGAAACCTTATCGGGCTGATGACTGAATTACGCGATAATGAACCTGACGGGACGAACCAGTCGGTATTTAAAGCTTTTCGGAACAAGCTGGACAAATACGGGGAGAGCCTGAATATCGAGGAGCTTTCCCGGTCGTTTATTGCGAAGGAATTCCCGATCCGTAAAAATTACCAGGCCCCGGAAAAGACCGCCCTGCTATGGGCGCGGATCCGCAAAGAGATCGGGGAGCTGTTCGAACTGGAAGCCCTGGCGCTTTTAAACTGCTATATAGATATTTTCAAGCTTTTCTACGGTGAATTATTATCCGCGGCGGGAAAGGATGACGTGGTTTTCCTGGCGGAGCTTAACCGCAAGGCCAGGGTATTGTTCGATGAGCAGGGAATAACAGTGCCTGAGCTGTATTACCGCCTGGCCACCCGTTTTCGGCACTACCTGATCGACGAATTCCAGGACACCAGCGCATTACAGTGGAAAAACCTTTTTTTGATGGTGGAAGAGGCTTTATCAACCGGCGGAAGCCTGTTTTACGTAGGGGACAAAAAACAGGCTATATTCCGGTTCCGGGGCGGGGATACCCGGCTTTTTGACGGCCTGCAGAGCCAATTTCAGAATTTTCCGGTAAAACGTTCGTATTTAAGCGATAATTACCGCAGCTGTTTTGCTATCGTCGATTTTAATAACCGGGTATTTTCCCTGGATAACCTCAAGCGTTTCCTGCAGGAAAAAGATGCGCAGGAAGAAACAAAAAAAAGCGGGTTAACTCTAACCGCTTCCGAAGCCGCGGATATCCTGGCGGTTTTTGACTGCTCCGCTCAAAAGTCCCAGGTTAAAAGCTCGGGATATGTCCGGATCGAGCGGGTGGATGCCCAGGCAGGCGAAGATACAGGCGATATTATACGGGTTAAGTGCGTTGAATTGATCCGTGAATTGTCCGCCAGGCTGAACGGATACCGCAATATCGCCATACTCTGCCGGACCAACCGCCAGATCGAGGAGATCACCTCCTGGCTGGGATTGGAGCATATCCCGGTTGAGTCCGAAAAAACCCTGAACATCCGCAGCCATGGCCTGATCAAGGAAATAATTTCATTCCTAAAGTTCCTGAACTCTCCCATCGACGATCTTTCCTTCGCCTCGTTTATTCTCGGCGACATATTCACGCGGGCCGGCGGTATCAGTAAAGAAGAAATAAGCGGTTTTATTTTTTCGGCGCATCGCGACCGGCAGAGCAAAGCCAGGGATGTTTATCTGTACCGGGAATTCCGCAGGCGTTACCCGGGGATATGGGATGAGTTTATTGAGGAATTCTTCAAAGGCGTAGGGTTTATCCCGATTTACGAACTGGTCATAACCATATTTTCCCGATTCAGGATAACGGAGAGGTTCCGGGACGCGCAGGGATTTATAATGCGCTTCCTGGAAATGATAAAGAACCGGGTCAACGAGGAGAACGCGAGCATAGGATCATTCCTGGAATATTTCGAATCCGGGCATAACGAAGATATGTATTTAAACATCTCTTCGGCGGACGCGGTAAAGGTCATGAGCGTGCATAAAGCCAAAGGCCTGGGGTTTGACGCGGTGATAATACCGTTTTTGGAGATCAACCCGGAAATAAGCGCGGGACAGGATAAAAGGCCGTATGCCGTGTATCCGGAACAGGGAGAACTGCGGCTTTTAAAATTGAACAAAAACTACCTGCAATTTTCGGAATTCCTCGCCGGCGTTTACCGGGCCGAATACCGGCGCAGCCTGATCGATGAACTAAACAACGCCTATGTCGCGTTCACCCGGGCCAGATCTGAACTTTATTGCTTTATCCCCCCAAAAAGCGCGAATTCTTATAATCTGGCAAACCTGCTTATAACCGAAGAATTGCTGGAATCCGGCGAGAAAAACCGGATATCCCGCGAGGATGCCAATATATCCGTAAAAACCCTGGATATCCCGCCGTTGCGATACGCCAGTTGGATACCGGTCTTAAAGGACGAGTTCGTCCAGGTGTCCGAATTGGACAACCGCCAAAGGCTCCGGGAAGGGGAATACAGCCACGCCGTGCTTTCTTACATACCAAACCTGGTAGACAAGGATGTCAGCCTCCAAAAGGCCTTAAAGATGGCGATTGGAAAGGCCGACCCGCTTTTTGAGGATATAACTGATCTTGTCGGCCTAAAGAAAAAAATCCGGCTTACCCTGGATTCGCCGGGGTTAGCGCAGTTTTTCCGCGAGGAAGGCGCCAAGGTCTATACGGAGAAAGAGTTTGTCAACGCTCAAGGCCAGACAAAGCGTATAGACCGGATGATCGTTACCGCCAACCAGGTATTGCTGGCCGATTATAAATCATCAAAAGAAGAGAGGGGATCCGGGATCATCCAGATGCGCGAATATATCCGGATGGTCAAACAGCTTTATCCCGGGAAGACGGTCAGGGGCTCGTTGATCTATCTTTCCGACGCTACGCATGAGGAAGTGGATGGATAAGGTCATTACGTACGGCTTCAAGGATAATTTCATCGCGAAAATTAGCGATTTCCTCTGCCAAAACTACGCGGGGAAAGAACGCGATTTCAGCAGGATCGCTTTGGTTTTTGGCGGCAAACGCCCGGCCTTATTCATGAAGCGCGAGCTGGCCAACAGGATCAAGAAGGCGTATTTGCCTCCGGAATTCTATTCGATGGATGAGTTCGTACGCTCGATCGCGCTTGTCGAACCCGGATATCCGCCGATCAGCGTAATGGACGGCTGTTTCCTGCTTTATACGATCTGCCGCGAAATACTGCCGGAGATGCTCAAAGGCAGGGAGCGCTTCTCACAATTCTATCCGTGGTCCAGGGAATTACTGTTGTTCATCGAGCAGTTGGATGTTGAAGATATCCGTCCGGACGCACTGAACAATATCCAGAAAAGCGCGTCGATCGGTTACGATGTCCCGGAAAACATCAATATCCTGCTTAAGAACATTATTTTATTGCGGGAGTCATTCCACAATGAATTAAAGAAACAGAAGCGGTATTCCCGGGGGCTTTTGTACCGTATGGCGGCGGAGATGTCCAGCCGAACGGCGAAAAACGGCTTTGAGCGGTTATTTTTCTGCAATCTTTTCTACCTGCATCGCACCGAAAAAACTATAATCCGTAACTATTACGACGCTGAAGCGGCAACGCTTTTCTTTCAGAAAGATGATAAACGCTGGCCGGTGCTGGATGAGTTAGAAAAAGAGCTGGGCATAAAGATCCCCCCGGAGAAACCGGCAAAAAGCGGATATATGCTGAATATATATTCCGGTTTCGATACGCATTCCCAGGTCTGCCTGGTGCGCGAGATACTAAGAGACACGCCTGACCGTGACAAGACCGTTATACTGCTGCCTGACCCGGACAGCGTCATTCCCCTGCTTTCGGAGATAACCGGCATTGCCCAGGATTATAATGTTTCCATAGGTTATCCTTTGAAACGCAGCGCCCTGTATTCGCTCTTGGAATTGATCTTCAAGGCCCAGGAAACAATGAAGAGCGGCAAGTATTATACCCGCGATTATTTAAAGGCGATCAGCCATCCTTTGATCAAGAACCTGAAGCCGCAAACCGCCGACCCGGTTGTAACCCGCGTGCTTTGCCATAAGATAGAGGAGTACCTGACCGGTATGCGCGAAAGCGAGGTGTCCGGAAGCCATTTTATCGGCCCTGATGAGGTCGAGGAGATGGGGGATATTTACAGCCAGGCGCAGGAAACCCTCTGCGGAATGGGGCTGGAAATAAACGCGAGCCGGCTAAAAAAGGACATCTGCCGGCTGCATCATTTGCTTTTTTATTCCTGGCAGGGGCTTGGCGACTTCCGGGGGTTCGCGGACTGCCTGGAAAGCCTGCTTAACGCGCTGATCAAAGACAGCCTGTTGCCTAATTACCCGGTAAATCTCCTGGTCACCCGCCGGATGCTGGAGATCTGCCGTGAATTGGGCAAAGCGGATTTTTCCGCGGAGCAGTTCAGCGCCGGCGATATCTACCGCATTTTTATGGACGGCCTGGAAAAAGAAATGGTCGCGTTTTCCGGTTCCCCGCTGAAGGGCCTGCAGATCCTGGGGCTTTTTGAGACCAGGTCGCTGAATTTCGAGAACGTGATCGTTATGGATATGAATGAAGGTGTCCTGCCCAAATTGAATATTTATGAGCCGTTGATACCCCGCGAGGTGATGCTGGCCCTGGGATTGAACCGGCTGGAGAAGGAAGACGAGATACAGCGTTATCAATTCATGCGGCTTTTGGGCGCGGCAAAGCAGGCGTACCTGGTGTATGCGGCCGGGACCGACAAGGAAAAAAGCAGGTTCATCCAGGAATTGATCTGGGAAAAACAGAAAGCTGCCGGGGCCTTGGGCGCGGACCCGGCCATCCACGCCAACTTCGGGATAAAGATCCGGCCGGAACAGCAGGAAATACCCAAAAATAAAGAGATGGTAGAATTCTTAGCTAACCGGACATTCTCCGCGAGCAGGGTGAATACCTATCTTAACTGCCCGCTGCGTTTTTATTACCAGTATGTCCTGGGTTTGGAGGAAAAAGAAGACCTGCTTGATGATCCCGAAGCCAGGGATATCGGAACATTCATCCACAACCTGCTGGAAGACGCCTATAAGCCGTTCCGGGGAAAAAAACCTCCATCATTCGACCGGGATTTCCGGAGTTACTTCGGCCGGATCCTTGAAAAAAGCTTTGACCGGGAATTCAGCCGCAAAATGAAATCCGATTCTTTTATGCTTAAAGAGATCGTATCTATGCGAATGAACAACTTTCTGGATTATGAAAGCCTCAGGGATATACAGGAGATACTATGCCTGGAGGAGGAAAAAACAGGGTCGATCAACCTGTCCTGCGGCGGATTCCGGTTCAAATACCGGATCGACCGCATCGACCGGCTGAGGGATGAAAGTTTATTGATACTGGATTATAAAACAGGCAGCACCGACCTGAAACCCGCAAGCACAGAAAAGATACAAAGTAAGGGCTTTAGCCGGGAGGCTCTGAAAAATACGGTGAAATCCTTTCAACTGCCGCTGTATTACTATTTTATCAAAGATTGTTATTCCGGCCGCGATATAAACGCAGCGTTCTACAACCTCAAAAGCCCCGCGATAACCGCTCTTTTCAAGGACGAAGAAAAACAGGACAAGGGCCTGGCCATGGAGGTATTCATAAAGGGGCTGGACGCGCTGATCGGCGAAATGCTGGACCCCGCAGCAACATTCCGTCCAGACGACGAAAACCCGAATTACTGCGCGATTTGCCCATATTCCTGCCTCTGCCGGCGATAACCAAGTAATTATTGATTACGGGCTTCTTTATGATATAATCGCATAAGAAGCGTTTAAATCGAGGGGGTGAAAAATGAGTGGCCGGATCAAATTTTTATCCGCTATTTTTGTTGTCGTGCTGGCCGTTTGTCCGAACGCGGCTTTCGCCGATACGCTCATCTTAACAGACGGGCAAAAGATAGAAGGAAAAATAATAAAAAAGGCCGACTCTTTCATCCGTATCGAGGAAAACGGCATACCGATCACATATTTTTCAGAAGAGATAAAAGAAATCATTGAATCCCCTCTGGCCCCCGCGGCCGCTGATATAAACCCGCCGGGCAATACGGCGGTAAACGCCAGTCCTTACCCTGATGCCAAAGCTGACGGCGATACAAGATCCATTCTCGCCGCCGAACCGCCCGCGAATCAAGCTGATGCCCCGCGCATAGATTTGCGCGACCTTGATCGCGACAAACTAACCTCGACTATTAAGAATTTTTTCCTGCATCAGTATGATGCGGACCTAACGCAGTTTTTTACCAGCGTTACGGATGAATTCAGGGAAATTTTTTTGTTTAACCGGGCAAAACGCAATATCCGCCAAGCAAATGATATCCGGGAGGGTATGGAGGATTTTACGCTTGATGATATTGTCTTGAACGCCGATAACAATTCCATCACGGTCAGCGTTTCTTTTTTTCTGAGCGCTTCATATAAAACCGTCATATTAAAAAGGGAAGTTTCCGGATGGAAAATAAACAATATACAGCACGCCCAAGGCGAATCCTGGGTTGAAAATCCGGGAATTTCAAATATTCCCGATTACGATAAGATAACCGAGGTTATTTGGAATTTTTTCCTGCATCAGAACGATGCGGATCTAACACAGTGTTTTACCAGCGTTACGGATGAATTCAGGAAGATCAGGCAGGCGCATATGAAAAAGCGCCGGGTCGGAAACACTGAATCATTGTCCGTAAACAAAAAGAATTTCAGGATGTTTACCCTTGATCTGACCGGCAATACCGGCATGGCAAACGTTTCCTTCAATTCCGGACCATTGACCATGCGGGTTATAATGAAGCGGAAAGGGGATGACTGGAAAGTGAACGAGATAATAAACAGCACTGAAGGCGCCGCCCCAGCCAGGTCGTACTAAATTATCAACTGTTTTTCATTGTGCCATATACACCCTCTAAAAAACCTCGAACGAATATCGGTATTCGCCATCGCATGTCGAAAAAAAACACGCGTATAAGCCTGATCGCCATTTTGTTTTTTATAGCCGCGGAATTGCTGTTGCGGTTATTTGGCTGGGGCCCCGCGCCGCACGTATACGAGGAGATCCTTGACCCCGAGATCCAATGGCTCCATACCGCAGGTTTTAAAGGGCGCGTATGGGAAACAGATATCGAAATAAGCCCTCAAAGGATAAGGGACCGGATCTATTCAATCAATAAACCCAAATATACATTCCGGGTCATCGCAGTCGGTGAATGCACTGTTTTCGGCCGGGCGGTCGCTCTGGAAGAATCTTTCGTAAAACGATTAGAAGTATTGCTCAATGAACGCAAACCGTTCAAAAACATTAATGACTACGAAGTTATCAATGCGGGCTGCGGCCAATATAACGACCTCCAAAAAGAAGCCTTTCTCGAGAAATACTGGATGCGCTATAACCCTGACTTGATAATCTTCGGCCATGATCTGGGCTCCAAGGTATGGCTGGAAACCAGGCTTAAGCTGAGATGGTTCAGCTTGATTCGCGATCGAACGCCTAAACAACTGTATTCCGCGCGTTTTCTGGTATCTTTAATAGAACGTTTTATTATCGCGCCGGTGGCGCTGAAAATGTCGCACTATGACGAAAAAAATACCGTGCTGACCCGCTATACGGGCGAAGGGCTGCGCCATATTAAAACCGACCAAGCGTTAAAAAGGCTGTCCTTGTTAAGCCGAAAAACGGATGTCCCCGCCATAATCGTTTTTGTGCCCTGGTTAGGCGATTTATCCGAGGGCAGTTACCCCCATAAATGGGTGCATGAACTTTACAAAAAAAAGTGCGCGAAAAGCAACCTGGATGTATTGGATCTTTATGACGTCTATTTCAAGAACAAGCAATGCGATTTGTTCTGGGTCAGCGACGCAAACCGCCGGCCGAACGCGTTAGCGCACAAGATCATAGCCGAAGAGGTTTATCAGGAAATCGTGAAACGGGCTTCTTTGCCTAAAAAATAAAAGGAACAGATATCACAGTGGACAAAAACCTTTGTTTAAAAATATTATTTATCGCTATATCCGCGGGCGCTTGTATGATCTCTTGCGCGTTCAGGCTGGGCGCCGATGATAATGCCCTGCCTATCCGGTTGGGTTATTTTCATGGCGGCCGGACAGTTTTATTGCTGCGCGCGTATGAAAATGCTGAATTCGATAAAAACGGAATCCCGGTTGAGTTTTATTCAAAGAGGTTATATGAAAAAAACTATAAATTGATCCCAAAATCGATCCGGGAATTCAATCAGGGAGGGGGGAACAAAGCCGGCGCGGTTACCGGCACGGAATTCATGGAAGAGGTCATGAACAAGCAATTTGACCTGGCGGTAGTCGGGGAAAGTTCTTTTATCCGTTCAGTGTGCGAAGGGCAGCCGGTGGTCGCCATTGCCGAGCTGGGGCATGATGTGCGCGGGCATTCCGGGCATGTTTTCGCGATGAAAAAAGGCTTTAAAGCGGCGAGGCCTTCGGACTACCTGGGAAAGGTTTTGATCTCCAGGCGGGCCGGCGCCGCGGACGCTATGTTCTTGCGGGAATTCCTTAAAAAAGAAGGGCTCGACACAGAAAAACAGATATTGCAACTGGACGCCTTGCCCTCCACCCGGGAAGAAAAAAGAAAGCTTCCGAAGAATAAAGTGATAATTGTCGATAACCTGTTTGAAGACAAAATGCAGGAAGGCATTGCCCGCGGCGTTATAGACGGCGGGTATTTTCACCTGATGGCTTATTCCAAAATAACCGGTTCATTTAAGATGATCCGGCCCTTGCATTATTGGGCTGATCCCGAACTTTCCCACGCCCTTTTAGTCTGCCGCAAAGAATTTCTGGAAAACAATAAGGAGCGCTTAACCGCATTTCTTGAGGTTTATATCAAACGGATACAATACGAGCACGGCCTCAGTTACGAAGATAGGACTAAAAAACAACCCAAGGGGCTGCAGATGGCGGTCAATCTTGACGGGCTTAATTATCCGCAGTATGATATCGTCCCGATCGTAAACCCCGGGTTGTTATACAGGGTTATGGGATTGTTGAGGAAATATAACTATATCGCCGATAAAAACGTAAAGATCGAGGATTTTATAGACAATAGCCTGGTATATAAGGCATTAGAGAACCTGGGGATCGGCGAAAAAGATGACCATTGGCAGTCGGAATATTAAAAGAACGGCGGTCCTGCTGGCTGTCCTGTTGATAAGCGGCAAATTCGCGTTTGCCGGGGTTCAGGGACAAGGCCGCAACACCGGCGATTTTACCAATATCATCCTGGTAGGCTGGGACGGAACTAACCGGGATATTTTAACGGACTTCCTGCGCGCGGGTAAGCTGCCGAACCTGAAAGAGATAATGCGCGCGGGAGCAATGGTCAATACCGAGATCACCACGGGACGGACCGAGACTAAGCCGGGATGGGCGGAGATATTGACCGGATATAGCAGCAAGACTGTCGGGGTCCTGGCTAACCGGATTAACTATAAACCTATACCGGCGGGCTATACTGTTTTCGAAAGGTTGGAGGACGCGTTTGGGGATCGGGGGATCATAACAATATTCCTGGCCGGAAAAAGGCAGAATTTAGGAGCGCGCGGCCGGCATCGCGTATGGGTCACCGGTCCCAGAAAAGGATGGGACCGCGAAGAAGTCTGGGCAAAAGGCGATTTTTTGCCGGCCGAGGAAATGATATTATCATTCGAAGGAGAGCCATATTATACGGCTAAACCCCGTCTGGATGTTTATCAGAATGGATTGGGAAACGGCGAGGCAGTAGTTAAAAACACCCTTAAATACATCAAGAAATACGCGAAATCGCGTTTCTTTATGTTTACGCATTTTGAGGAGCCCGATGAACAGGGGCACGTTTTCGGGGGATATTCCGCGGAATATGGCCAAGCCTTGATCAAAGACGACATCTGGCTGGGGAGGATCATTGCTGCATTAAAGAAACTGGGGATTTACGAAAAAACATTGATCTACGTTGTCACTGACCACGGTTTCGATATAAAAGGGGCCAAGCACCGCTATGAACCGCACACGTTCCTGATAACCAACGATCCCAAAGTGAAGCGAAATACCGGAGACAGGAAAGACCTTGCCCCGACGGTCCTATCCAGGTTCGGCCTGGACATTGATAAGATTGCCCCTTCTTTGGAAGGGGCTGATCTGACCAGGTAGGGCCGGGCAGTATGGTTTCTTAAAAAAACGGGTTTAATATGCTCATAACCAGGATAATATCAATCTTATTTCTCGCTGTGACTCTCGGGCAAGCCTGTAGTCAGGCCCAGCCTGATCCGGTTGCCTATGATTACGAGGATTTCAATCTAATCCTTATCGCCATCAATAATATCGGCGTCGAGCATATGAGTCTTTACGGATACAGCCGCCAGACCACCCCTAAACTGGATGCCTGGGCCAAGAATGCCCTGGTATTCGATGACGCGTATACCCCGGCATCCTGGACCCTGCCGGTGATGACTACCTTTTTTACTTCATTATACCCGTATACCCACGGGATCGCCAACCGTTCTTTTGATAATGCGCTGTCGCCCGAAACAGTCGTTTTGCCTGATTTACTGCGAAGCTATGGATATGATACCGCCGCTTTTACCGGCGGCCTGGACAATAACAAGGTTTTCAGCCATATGAAAGGGTTCAACCATATCGCGGATAATCCGGCGTATACGGGCTTTAAAATAACATTTAAACAAGCCTCTGACTGGCTCCGCAGGAATTCCGGGAAAAAGTTCTTTCTATTTATACAAGGTTATGACGCGCACGCGCCTTTCAAGCCTCCGAAAAAGTTCAAGGGAGTATTCAGCGATACTGCCGGCAAGAAGATCACGATAAACCCGGATTTAACCTATCGCGGGTTTGAGGACCACGGCGGCCAATACTGGGCGCATTATTTCATCCCGGAAGAAGGCGCATATAACGGCCTGCGAAAAAGATGGAAGATAACGCCGCCGGTAAAAATAACCCGTGATGATATAGACCATCTGCGGGACCTTTATGATGAAGAAGTGCTATCTGTCGATTCGCAAACGGCAAGCTTCCTTGATTCTCTTGGTAAGGGTCTACTTAAAAATACAATAATCGTCGTTTTTTCCGAGCACGGGGAGATGTTCGCCAAGCATGGGAGGTTTGGGCGCGCAGGGACATTGCGCGGCGTGCTTTATGACGATGTGGTCCATGTGCCTTTGATGATAAAACTTCCCGGGCAAAAAGGCCGGAGGATAACCGGATTTGTCAATATGGCCGATATGATGCCGACAATCCTGGATTTATTGGGTATCCCCGCTATAAAGAATATCCAGGGGCTGTCCCTGATCCCGCTGATGAAGGATCAGACCCAGATAAATGATCATATCTATGCAGGCGCGTCGTATAACCTCACGAAGATACGCGAAAAAAAATTATATATGAACCCCAACGTCAATGAATCCATACGCAACGCCGATTGGAAGCTTATACATGAGATAATTTATGAGCAGGAAAACCCGAAAATCCCCAGGTCCGAATGGCTCAATATCAAATCGGAGACATACGAGCTATATCATCTCGCGAGCGACCCTGACGAACTTACGAATGTGCTCGATAAACATCCTCAAATGGCAACGGCGCTTTGCCAGAAACTAAAAAAGTGGTCTGAGGATTGCAGGAGTTTCAGTAACCACGCCGCGGTAACCTCAAAAATACCGGATGGCATATTAGAGGATGCCCGTGAAAACGGCTATTGGTAATAACCGCTGATAATTTTAATACCCTATGTTTATACTACGCATATTTCTGGTTTTGGTTATTGCGATCTTGTCGGGCGAGCGCCGTGTTTACGCTCAGCAGGACCAGGATAACCTATCATATAAGGGCTTCAACGTAATTCTGATCGCCATCAACAATATCGGCGCGGAACATATGAGCCTCTACGGATACCGCCGTGACACCAACCCTAAATTCAAAGTATGGGCAAAGGACGCGTTGATATTTGAAAACGCGTATTCCCCGGCATCCTGGACCCTGCCGGTAATAACAACTGTTTTTACGGCATTGAACCCGTATACACATAAGGTTATGGATAGATACTTCGAAAATACACTTTCCACCGATATTAAGACGCTGCCGCAGGTCCTGGCTTATAACGGCTATGCCACCGCCGCTTTTACCGGAGGCCTTGATGATAATCGCATCTTTGGACATATGCGCGGTTTTTCGCAGACCGACGCAAACCCGTCTTTTACGGGTTTTGCGGTGACTTTAAAACAGGCGCGCAAATGGCTTGCCCGTAACTCAAAAAATAAGTTTTTTCTGTTCGTCCACGGTTATGACGCTCATCCGCCGTTCACCCCGCCCCGGAAATTCCGAGGCGTCTTCAGCGACACAAAAGGCAAGGATATAACCATAAAACCAGGCTTTACCTATCGCGGCTTCCGGAAATTCGACGGCCGGTATCAGGCCTATTGCATAACCAGGGAGGATCCGCTGCATCCCAATATGGAACACGCTCAGGTTGATCCCGGGGACATATTCCCCCGTATCGTATTGACCCAGGACGACGTGGATTATTTGACCGACCTGCATGATGAGACCATTTTGTCAGTCGATTCGCAAGTAACCAAATTCCTGGGCTCACTTGATAAAAACCTGCTGAAGAAAACGATCATCGTTGTTTTTTCTGAACATGGCGAAATGTTCGCTAAACACGGCAGATTCGGGCGCGTAGGCACAATACGCGGAACGCTTTACGATGACGTGGTCCACATACCGTTATTGGTCAAAATCCCCGGGCTAAAAAACCGCAGGATAACCGGGCTGGTCCAACTCGCGGATATTATGCCCACAATACTGGATTTACTGGACATCCCGTTCCTGCGCCGGTTGCAGGGAAGGTCTCTGGTGCCGTTGATAAAGCACGACCTGGCCGTTAATGATTATGTTTATTCGGGCGCGGCATATAACTTCGCCGGAGGGCCGAAAAGGCCGTTCTCAAGCTATCCCAGTATCAATGAGTCGATCCGTAACCAGGATTGGAAGCTAATACACGAAATATTCTTTTCGGCGGATACCAAGGGAAAATTCAGCGATAATACGTCACTAAAGGTACAAGAAGAATCATTTGAGCTGTATGACCTTAACGCCGATCCAAACGAACTAAATAATGTGCGTAGCGCGTATCCGGAAAAAACGAAAGAATTAACCGCCCTATTGGCCGAATGGTCCCAGGCATGCCGGGTTTCCGGCCAGTTCAATGCGTCTACCCAAAGGATCCCCGACAAGATGATCAAAGACGCCAGAGAGCACGGTTATTGGTAGGATTTTTAAAATGACTTGTTTTTATCCTGGTTTTAGATTACAATTTATTTTTGCTCTGCAAAATATCATTTAAACAAAGACCATGATGGATATACTTCAAAAAATAAAGGAAGAGTCAATAAAACCGCAAAAGACCGATCCCAATAAACCCCGCTTCGCCCTTATTGTACCGCCGTCTTGTTTTACCGTGCCCGAGGGATGGGAATTTGTTTTGAAGCAGCCCTTTGAAGGGGTTTCGTATATAGCTACCGTGCTGTTCAATGCCGGTTTTCCGGTCCGGATCATTGACGCGCGTTTTCAGGATGATCCGGTAAAATTCGCGGTCGATTCGGTCAAAGACGCGGCAGTGGTCGGTATGGCTACGTATGAGGATTCTTTCCCCTTTGTCCATGAAGCATGCGCGAAGATCAAACAAAAATACCCGGAGAAATTGATCGTTTTAGGCGGCGCTTTGGTGACTTCCACTCCGCAGGTACTTATAAAAAATACCGCCGCTGATATCGGCGTGCTCGGCGAAGGCGAAGAGACTACCCGGGAGCTCCTGGATGCCATCGCCGAAGGCAAACCGGAGGATTTTGAAAAGATCGCCGGATTATGCTATAAGGACAATTCCGGCGGCATTCATTTTACCGAAAAACGCCCGCAGATGGCCGACCTGGAATCACTGCCGTTAATGAACCTCTCTTTATGGCCGGCGGTGCAGAAAGACAAAAAGGTCAAGGAGATATTCTTCTCCCATAGCCGCGGATGTTACAAGAATTGTTCATTCTGTTTCCGGACCACCCCGCAGCTCAGCCAAAAGTCGATCGGGAAATTCCAGGATGAGCTCAGGGAACTGAAAAAACAATATGATTTCGAATTCATTTATTTCGTGGACCTGACTTTCGCCATCCAGAAACAACGGACACTTGAGATATGCGAAGTTTTAAAAGAGTTCAAAGTCAGTTGGTCGTGCATGTCCAGGGTCCAGAATATAGACGAAGAAATGCTAAAGGCGATGAAAGCCGCCGGCTGTCAGATAATCCTCTACGGCTTCGAATCACTGGACCAAAATATCCTGGATAACGCTCATAAAGGCATCACCCCTGCGCAGATACGCAGGATGGTAAAATTAACCCAGGACAACGGGATACAGGTAGGAGGACTGTTCATTGTGGGCCTGCCCCAGGAAACCAAAGAATCCCTGAGAAAAGTCGTTGATTTTATCGATGAGACCGGGAGCGCGTGCCGGGTGAAATATTTATCCGCTATCCCGGGCACTGAAATTTACCGTTGGGCGCTCGCAACCGGGATAATCAAAGATGAGGTAAGCCATTTGCGCTGGCTGGCAAATGAAAGATGCGATAAAGACGACGAATTTATAAATTTCACGCGGCTGCCGGATGAAGTCATACGCGACACCTATATGGAAATAAATTCAAAATATATCAAAGGCCCGCGCTACACTAATGAATGGTTTTAAGGCCATCACCGGGAAGGAGTCTTTGCTTTGAAGAAAACCAGCCTTTCAGCCGTTGAAGAATCGATTAAAGGCGCATCGTCTTCGCCATTGACTGCCGATCCTAAAAAACCGCGGTTCATAATCATTGTCCCGCCTTCGCCGCAAATACCCACACCGGGGCGGGAATTCCTGCTGCGCACGCCCATTGAAGGCGTTACCTTTATCGCCACTGTGGCCAAGAACGCCGGTTTCGGCGTTGAGATCGTGGATTACCGCACCACGCCGGTCCCGCCTGAAGAATTGATCGCGAAAAGCGGCGATCACGCTATTTTTGCGCTAACCACCTTTATCGACGGTTATGTTTTTATGGAAGATTTTATCCGCAGGGTAAAAAAAATTGATCCCGGCAACATCGTCATATTGGGAGGCCCGTTTGTTTCCTCTACCCCGGAATTACTGATGCGCGCTTTGCCGGCGGATTTCGCGGTACTGGGGGAAGGGGAATTGACGATCCTGGAGCTTCTGGCCGCTCTATCCGGCAAAACGCCGGAAAAAATACCGCTGATCGACGGGTTAGCCTATCGGGAAAATGGAAAGATCAAATTTACCAGGCCCCGGGCGCAGATAAATGACCTGGATATCCTGCCGGCGCTGGATTTTTCTCTCTGGCCGACTGTCGCCAAAGACAGGTTGATCGAAAAGATCGGGATATCGTCAAGCCGCGGGTGTTACGCGCGCTGTTCTTTCTGTTTTAAGGCCATACCCGAAGTCCGCCAAATGACCCCGGAGAAATTCGGACAGGATATGGCCGCGTATGTGCGCAAATATGGGATAAAATACGCCTATATCAACGACCTTACCTTTGTCATCGGCAGGACGCGGACAGTAAAATTATGCGAGGAACTTAGGAAAACCGGGGTGCGCTGGGCTTGTTCCACCAGGGTGGAGAATATCGACGACGACCTGTTGAGGCTGATGAAGGACTGCGGCTGCGATGAAATATGGTACGGGATAGAATCGGTCGACCAAAAAGTACTTAACGCCAATTTCAAGAATATAACCGTGGAAAAGATCGAGCGGGCTGTGGAGATGACCAATAAGGCCGGGATCAAGGTCATGGCTAACTTTATTGTAGGACTGCTGGGAGAAACCGAGGAGTCTCTCGACCAGATGGTAAGGTTTATCGAGACCCAGGATATCATCCCATGCAGCATTAAATATCTGACCCCGTTCCCCGGGACCCCGGTTTATCAATACGCGCTTGAAAAGAAGCTTATCGTCGATGAAATAGAGTATTTCCGCGTTTTAGGCCAGCGTAAAGTCAATTGTGCCGAGGATACGATCGTTAATTGCACCAGCCTGGCCGAATCTAAGCTCAGAGAAGCATTTATGCGGATCCGACGCATCTCTTATGACCGTTACGGACCTCTGGATTGGGATAATGGATCACAAACAACTAAAAAAACAGTTTAAGAACCGGGCGAGGACATTCGACAGATCCGCGAGATGGGTCAAAGACCCGGGGCTTTTGGATATCCACCGCAAACTTGCCAAGATACTTCCCGGCGAAACCGTTCTTGAGGCATGCTGCGGTACGGGGATCGTTGGTGCGGACCTATGCAAAAGCGGCAACACGGCCATCGGTCTGGATCTGAGCCTGGATATGCTGGGATTTGCCGGTAAACGCCTGGATCATTGCGTCAACGCACAAACCGAGCATCTGCCTTTCGCCGATAATACGTTTGACGTCGCGGCCTGCCGCCAGGCAATGCATTTTCTGGATATGAAACGTTTTTTCTTTGAATTATTCCGGGTCGTAAAACCAGGCACAGGCAGGGTAATAATAAGCCAGATCGTCCCGTTCGGAGAAAAGGATAAGGCCTGGGTGCGCAGGATCCATCAAAAAAAACAGAATATGCTGCGCAATTTCGTCTGCGAGCAGGATATCCTGGACGGCTTGAAAAGGGCCGGGTTTAAAAAAATCGAGCGCCGCGAATATACCATTGAAGAGCCGATAAACCCGTGGCTGACCGACACATTTTTCCCGCCTAAAAAGATCGAAGAATTAAAGGGAATGTTTATCAACGCGCCTGCGCAATACAAGGAATTACACCGCGTCCGCTGCGTAAGAGGCGCGATCTACGAAACGATGCGCTGGATAATAGCTTTAGGGAGGAAATAAAAGATGCCCCGCGCCGGTTCATTTCTGATCTTGCTGGGAATAATATGTTTTTCCGCTAACGCGCACGCCGGGGATACCGCCGCCGTAATAAAGAGCGGGCAGTTCAAGGGGTATAATGTTCTGCTCGTTTCTTTTGACGCGCTGCAGGCCGGGCATGTCGGATGCCTTGGCTATAGCCGCAATACCACCCCGACCATAGATTCATTCGCCGGGGAAGGTTTTCTGTTCAAGAACGCCGTTTCCCAGGCTTCCTGGACCGTGCCGGCGACGATGAGCTACTTTACCTCGCTTTATCCGTCGCAACACCGTTGCGTAAACAAATATTCCGTATACACCGATAATGAAAAAATATTGACCAGCCTGAAAGACCTCTCCCCGGAAACCGTAACCCTGGCCGAGGTGTTAAAAAACAACGGCTACGCGACCGGGGGATTTACCGGCGATGCCGGGGTAAGCGGGCATTTCGGCTTCGGCCAGGGATTTGATACTTATTTCGACGGTCCTAAATTCGGAGGAATGGATACCAGTATCCCTGAAGCCCTTAAATGGCTGAGATCCAACCACAATAGAAAATTCTTTATTTTTCTGCACGGCTACGATTGCCACGGCCAATATGACCCGCCCAACGGCTTTACCCGGCGCTACCTTGATTTTAATTATACCGGACCGTTAAAAGGCGGCAAAGAAGAGCAGGGAAGGCTGCGCGAAGACAGCCTGAATAAGAACGCCATAAGCCTGACCGAGCAGGACGCCGGATTCTGGAGGTCGTTGTATGACGAAAAAATAAACGACGTCGATGAACGGTTCCGCCAGTTCATCGAAGCCCTGCGCAAAATGGGCGTTTTAGACAAAACCGTTATAATACTTGTTTCCGACCATGGCACGGAATTCTATGAGCATAAAAGGTTTGACCACGGGCATTCTCTTTACGATGAACTTATACGCGTGCCGCTTATCTTCCGGCTTCCGGGGATAAAAAAGAACGCCGTTATTCCCGACCAGGTGCGCGGCATCGATATAATGCCTACGGTTCTGGACCTGATCGGGATTAAAATTACCGGAAAAGTAAAAAACCAGGCCAAAGGCGTGAGCCTGAGGCCGCTGATGAACGGAGAGAAGCTGAAGCTGGACGCCTACAGCGAAACGGATTACCGGTTTTATACCAGCAAGCGCTCGATCCGCACAGCCGACGGCTGGAAATTAATTTACACTATGGAAACCGGAAAAAAAGAACTTTATAACCTGCAAACCGACCCCGCTGAAACGGTCAACCGTGTTGCTGACGAACAGAAAACCGCGTACGAGCTGGAACAAAAACTTTTTGCCTGGATGCGATCCATGGGGCAGGGGGAGAATTACCACGAAGACCTGTTAAGAAGCGTGCTGCGGATCAAAGAATATTGACGCCCTAAATGCCTGATTGCAGGAAGATATTATCACTTTTTTTGCTTTCATCCCTGATCCCCGTATTGCCGCTTTACGCGCAATCCCCGGTTGATCCCGCTTCCGGTTATAACCTGATATTCATCTGCCTGGATACCCTGCGCCCCGACCACCTGGGATGTTACGGCTACGGACGCAATACCAGCCCGCGTATCGACGCGATATCCGGCCAGGGGGTATTGTTCAAGAATGCCTTCGCCCAGTCTAACTTTACCCTGGCCAGCCACGCTTCTTTGTTCACCTCAAAATACGCTCATAGCCATAACGCCGACCGGATCGAGCGCCGGCTCGCGGATGAAGAAATAACCATAGCGGAGGTACTTAAAGCCAACGGCTATAAAACCGCGGCTTTTATACACAATGCGCAGCAATTCGACCCGAAATTCGGGCTTAACCAGGGTTTTGAGACATATGATTTCGCGGTAGAAGCCAACCGGCGTCCTTCGATAGAAAAAACGCTCCCTGCCTGCCTAAAATGGATAACCCGCCATAAAAACGAGAGATTTTTCGTTTTTCTGCATGCCAATGATATACACGAACCATATCATTGCCCGGATGAGGATTATTTCGACGAAGGATATCACGGCCGGCTGGATCAGGAGTATATGGCAACCTGGCCGCCGGGATTCCACACGCGCAATCTCAAACGGACCAAACAAGAGGCCCGGCATATAATCGCACACTATGACGCGGGGATCAGATACACGGACTCCTACGTTGGTAAATTCTTCGATCATTTAAAGGGGGCCGGGTTGCTGAATAAAACAATACTGGTGTTCTTTTCCGACCACGGCGAAATACTGGGTGAAAGAAAAAAGTTTTTCGGGCATGGATTAAGCCTGCATGACGAAGAAGTGCGCGCGGCTTTGTTGTTTTGCCTGCCTCAGGCAAAACAACAAACAGTCGAGGAACAGGCACAGTTGGTCGATATAATGCCTACTGTGCTGGAATTGCTGCGGATAGATACCAAAGGGCTCGGGCTTGAAGGGAAAAGCCTGGTTAAAACATTTTTGCCGGGCAGCGCCATCGACGAAGAAATAAATGAATATGTTTATGCGGGATGCCTGAGCGGCGAAAGCGAGGACAACGGCCTGACCGATACCCAGGCGATGATCCGCAGCCGCTCATGGAAACTTATTACACATACATGGGGATTCCCGGCGGATCATAAAAATATCAAAAGCGTGCAGATGCATAACGGCGCGATCATAACCGCTCCTTTCAGGAACAGGATCGAACTGTATGACCTTAGAAAAGACCCCCGGGAAATAAACAACCTGGCCGGCCGGGGATACGCCGATATCGAAAACATGTTATTGTCAAAACTGCTGGAATTATTTTAACAATGAGAATAAAGCTTATATTCTTTTGTGCCCTTACTATCGCCGGACCGTTTATCGCCTCGCGGGCTTACCCTGCCGGCCCGAAATATAACATAGTTATTATCGTCGTCAACGCGCTAAGGACCGATTATATGGGCTGTTACGGGTCCCGGCAGGGGAATACCCCGAATATTGATTCCCTTGCCGCTGAAGGCGCGTTATTCGATAACGCAATAAGCCAGTCATATTGGACGCTGCCCAGCATGGTATCTTTGCTTACATCTAAATATGTTTCGGCGCACGGAGTAAACTCGCGCAATAACCGCATAGCAACTAATGAGCGGACGCTTACCGAGGTGTTGAAAAAAAACGGCTTTGATACCGCGGCATTCACCTGCGGCCTGGATACGGTCGATAAATACGGCTTGGAAAAAGGGTTTGATCGTTATTTTTACTATCAGGGCCCACGACCCGTGGGTTCTTTGGGCGATATCCTGCCTGAAATAAAAAAATGGCTGGCGCTGCCGAGGAACGAATATTTCTTCGCGCTTATCCACAGCTATGACCTGCATCCGCCGTACGACAAGGAACTATTGAACGCACAGCTGAACAACGCTTACAGCGGCATATTAGCCGGCTCCGCGCTGGATTACGGCCTTCTGCGGAGGATAAAAGGCGGCTGCCTTGATATGGACGGTATAAAATCGCCGTTGGGCCCGGCTGATCTTGAGTATATAAAAGCCCTTTATTCCTCCGGCATCCGGCGGGCGGACGCGTACGTCGGAGAATTGATCTCCGGCATAAAAAATGCAGGGCTTTATGATGAAACGATTATTATCCTCTGCGCCGACCATGGGGAGGAATTGGGGGAAAGAGGGACATTCGACCGTTTTGGCAATCAAAATCTATATCAGGAAGTGGTCCATGTGCCTTTGATCATTCGTTTACCCTCGACAAAATTTCGGGGCATCCGGATCCGATCTCTGGTCGGGTTGATCGACCTGATGCCCACAATCCTGGACCTGCAGAATATAGGCAATACCGCTGCGATAGACGGATTAAGCATCGCGCCGCTTTTAAAAGACCCGCGAGCCCGGTCAACACGTAAATTCCTGTTAGCCGAAGGGCAAAAACACAAATGGGCCCTGTTGCGGCCGAATGGCTGGAAATTGATATTTAACAAAGGCGAAAACCGCTTATACAACTTAAATACCGATCCGCGCGAGCTTCGCGACCTTAACCAAAGCAAAAAACACCTTACGTTTTTAATGCTCCGGGATTTCCTGGATTGGCGCCAACTTTTTAAAAAGCACTCAACTAACGGCAATCAAGTGATTTTAGACCCGGAAATGATCAAAAACCTGAAAAAAGCCGGGTACTGGTGATCTTGTCTGAAAACGCTTTCTTTTTTGCCGCTATTGGGCTTGAAATGACGGTAATAAGTGGTAGACTCCTGTTGAGAGGAGAAAACCATGGAGCGCAGGAATTATCCGCGTTTTGAAACGAACGAATCGGCAATGGTAATCCAGGATACGGGCTCCCCGGAAAAAACCGTGATCCTGGAAGAAGTAGCCGAACAGGGAGTCCGGGTAATCGGTTACGAACCGCTCAAACCCAAAGACCATATAAAAATACACTTTAAGGTCCCGTTTTTTTGCCCTCATACGGTACAAAAAAAAGCCGTGGTGATCTGGGTAAGACCGGCATCAGGGATAATGTGGGAAGCTGGCCTGGATTTCGGCCCGGATAACCTGGTAAATATCCCGTTTCAGTAATATCTCCCGCCTCAGAAAAAGTTTTAAATTTTATCTTGCACAAATCCCGTAAAAATAGTATTATATTAGTCTGTATTTTTGTGTTTTAGGCGTGATATTCTGCGTGCAAATTACGGGCCCATAGCTCAGCGGAAGAGCAGGAGACTCATAATCTCTTGGTCGAAGGTTCGAACCCTCCTGGGCCCAGGATTATATAGCTGACGAGCGTTGTTTTCCGGCGTTTGTCGTCAGCAGCTTGTATCGGGGCGATTGGCTCAGTTGGTTAGAGCGTCACATTCACATTGTGAAGGTCAGAGGTTCAAGTCCTCTATCGCCCATTTTACATACGCGCCTTAAAATCATAGAAGGGGGTAATAATTGACGGCAAACCTTAAAGAACAGCTGCAAGCCCTGATCCAGCTTCAGGCGATCGATACCCAGATCTACCGGTTGAACGACGAAAAAAAGGCCAAACCCCTGGAGATCGAGGCGCTGAAAAACGCGTTTGAGGCCAAAAAAGAGAGCTTGGCGAAGTTGGAAAAGGTGTCCCTGGACCTGCAAAAAGAAAAGAAAGAAAGGGAATTGGAGCTGGCGTCAAAGGAAGAGAACGCGAAAAAGCTTCAGGCGCAGCTCTATCAGCTTAAAACCAACAAAGAATATAACACCATGCTCCAGCAGATCCAGGACGCCAAGGCCGACGGCTCGGTGATCGAGGATAAAATACTCGAGTCCATGGATAAGATAGAAAGCTCCAAAGCTGATATAGATAACGAACGGAAGAAGCTCCAACAGGAAGAGCAGACATTTAACGCCCAGAAAAAGATCGTCGAAGACCGGATAAAAGAGATCGACGAAAAACTCCGCCAGATGGAGGCGCAGCGCAACCAGAACGTGCCGGCGATCGACACAAAAATACTCGCGCAATATGAGCGGATACTGAAAAACCGCGAAGGGTTGGCGATAGTCAGTGTGAAAAACAACACCTGTTCCGGATGCAATATGTTCATGCCGGCCCAGGTGATAAACCTGATCCGGATGTACGAAAAGATTATGGTCTGCGACGTCTGCAACCGGATACTGTTCATCGGCGATGAATGACCTTGAGATATTCATAGACGGGGCATCCAAAGGCAATCCAGGGCCCAGCGGAGTGGGCGTGGCGATCTACCGCTCAGGCAAGCTGATCCGGGAATTATCCAGCTACATCGGGGAAGCAACCAATAATATCGCCGAATATACGGCCCTGATCTACGCGCTTGAGGAAGCTTTGATACTCCGGCCGCAGCGCATCCTGATAAAGACCGACAGCCAGCTTTTGTACCGCCAGATCAAAAAAATATATAAAGTGAAACACCCGAACATGATCGGGCTGTACGACCGGGCAGTGCGGCTTATCGGGGCTTTTAAGGAAGTGGAATTAGCCAATATCCCCAGGGAAGAAAACAGCCTGGCCGATAAATTAGCCACACAGGCGGTGAAAGAAGCAAGAGCAAAAGGCGCAAACTGATCTTTTGATATTGAGGCGTAGGAAGTGGTTGCCCGCAAAATATTTGCGGAAGGAAAGTCCGGGCTCCAGAGGGCGAGCGCAGTGGGTAATAACCACCCGTTGATGTTGAATCAGCGAGGATATCCCGGATCGTTACGATCCGGGATCCCGAAGAAGACTTCGCAAGAATGAGGCTTCGGGAGAGCCACAGAGACGAGCCTGGATCCAGGGAAACCTGGCCCCGGGGTGAAACGAGCAATCTCTGCGCGGAGCAAGGCCGAATAGAAAACCAGGAATAGCCCGTTCCGTTACGAGTTTTGGGTAGGCTGCTAAATCCAGGGCAGGCGACTGCCCGGATTAGAGGAATGACCACATAAACAAAACCCGGCTTATTCTACGCCTCAGTAATATTATGTTGAGTATGGATTGATGTTTTGTCAGCAATGCACACCTAAACCAAACTGGAGGAAAAATGTCAGGTCATTCTAAATGGAAGACAAATAAAGGTAAAAAAGCGGCTGCCGACGCGGTTAAAGGCGCCACTTATACCAAGATCATCAAGGAGATAACCGTTGCCGCTCGCGAAGCCGGCGGTAACCCGGATACGAATTTTAAGCTGCGTAAGATCATGGACCGGGCAAAAGAAGCGAATATGCCTTCGGATAACGTCAAAATGGCTATAAAACGCGGCACAGGCGAACTGCCCGGCGTAATTTATGAGTCCGTAAGATACGAGGGCTTCGGCCCGGGCGGCGTAGCGGTCATGATCGACGCGATAACCGATAACAAGAACCGGACCGCCGCGGAAGTACGCAATATTATGTCAAAAAAGAACGGCAATCTGGGCGGTTCGGTAAGCTGGATGTTTACCATGAAAGGCTATATATCGGTTGCAAGATCCGCGGCCAAAGAAGAGGAATTAATGAATATAGTCCTGGACGCCGGCGCCGAGGATATTAAAACAACCGAGTCTGATTACGAGATATATTCCGCGCCGCAGGACCTGGATAAGGTCAAGCAGGCGCTGGCGGCGAAAGGCATAAAGATGGAGGCCGCCGAAGTGACCATGGTCCCGTCTTCAAGCATAAAGCTTAACGAAAGCGACGCCAAACAGGTCTTGGCGCTGATCGAGGCCCTGGAAGAGCATGACGATGTCCAGGATGTATACGATAATTCCGAGATACCTGACGATATACTGGAAAAGATCCAGGCTGAATCCGAAGAAGAATGAGGATACTGGGGATTGACCCGGCGTTAAAAACTACAGGCTACGGCATAATCGACTGGGACGGCCGGAGTTTTAACCCGGTCGCCGCCGGAGCGGTCAATACCCGTTACAGCCAGCCGCTTCCGCAAAGGCTGGATACGATCTACCGGGAAATATCCGGGCTGATAAAAAAACATCATCCGGATGTTATGGTCCTGGAAAAAGTCTTTATACATTACCATCATCCTACCACCGCGTTCCTTTTAGGCCAGGCCAGGGGCATAATCTGCCTGGCTTGCGCGCAAGGCAAGATCCCCTTGATCGAATACGCGGCGACGCATGTCAAGAAAGCGGTAGTGGGAAGAGGGCAGGCATCCAAAACCCAGGTACAGCGCATGGTCGCTTCCATACTTAGCCTGAAGGAATTGCCTAAATACGAAGACACGACCGACGCACTTGCCCTGGCAATCGCCTATACGTATTTCATCCGCGCCAACCGGATAAAACTAATAGCGAAAGGCAGCTTATGATCGCCCGGATCAAAGGAAAAGTGATCGAACGCGGGGCCAATTTCATCCTGGTCGAGAATTCCGGGTTCGCTTATCAGGTGCTTCTGGCGGTCATCAATATGCAACGGCTGGACGAGATCATCGCGGCCGACGGAACAATCGACCTGATCACCTATCATTATTACCAAGTGGAACCGTCCCGGAGC